>JAUWZF010000094.1 GCA_030615475.1 Dehalococcoidales bacterium
GTCTTGCCTAGCCCCTCTCCATCCTGAAGGGACATAGGGGTTCACCCTGAAGGGGTGAGGTAAAGATAGGGCTATAGGGCGGTGGAAAAAATAGCAAAAAAGTCAACAGACTAAGAATTCATTCATGCCTGAAAAAACGACGGCGAGGCTAATTAAAGCCTCGCCGTGGGCTGGCAGGTAACCGGCGAATCGCCCCGTAATTTCGCGGCGGCTAGCTGCTTCTTCTTTTTTCGCTCGGGCTTTTCGTAATTTCCTTTGATGGCGAGGGACATGGAAGAAAGCTTGGCGGCATCGGTAAATTTCCTTTGTGCGGCCAGTTCTTCCTGTGAGGTGATTCGTATCACGCGGATATCCGCCAGTAACTTTTGTGTCTCTTCGCTGGCCTGGCGTATCAGCTCTTCGATTTCTCTCTGGGTTGCCAGTCGGGTCCGGAGAATAAGCTGCTGGGCTTCGCTTCGTGCTTTCGTGGCCGTTTCCTGCTGGTATCTCTGGGCATCGGCCCTCATTTTTCTGGCCAGCTCCAGTTCACGCTGGGCGCTGAGTCGTATCCGCTGGACCGCCAGCGCGGCTTCTCTAAGGCTGGAAAACTCGTCTTTCATGGAACTCGCAGCTGATGGAACAGGTTTTGATAGCTTTTTCATCTGTCCTCCGTTATCGGTACGGGGAGGGGGAGCGGGGAGGTTTGATTTCGGGATGTTACCTTTTTGTATAATCAGTTTTTTCATTTATTAACTCTTTCCCGGCATTCCCTTGATTGGCCACATGTGTAAGCTGCCGTATCCCTCGAAAAGGATTCAACCAGGGCAATGAATAAATAGTGCCCGATTAGATACTACATCCTGACGGAGTAAAGACGGAGATGGTTATCACCTATTGTTTATGGGGGTAATCCCCCAACTTTAAAACGCTGAAGCTGGCCGGTTATTGAGAATTGTCCGAACCCTGAAGCCCTCCCAGTGTATCTTTTCAGGCCCGCCTTTCCCTCCAAATCCCTGATAAAATATATGCAGTACTATTTTCCCAGAAAAATGTCACGGTAACCCATTGACCAAACGAAATAAATGGGGTACACTGATGGTATGTTTTATCCTTTGATGGCAGAGGAGGAAGTGACCTTCATCTTCTTTACTGCCTGCCCGCACCAGGGGCAGGTAGCGAGTCCTCTTTGCCATCTAAGGGCATCGTTATACTAGCCTGCTGCCCTTCTCTATTTACTTTTTTAATTTTAGTGTATAATGGCATACACACTTAATCAGGTTGGGTGGGGACTAGAAAAAGCCTTTCTCAAGTTCGGTGAGGAGGCTGACGGAGGGAGAAATGACTGCTAAGTTCAAGAAACAGCATGAGCAACTGGAAAGCGAACACAAGCGCCTGACCGAGGAAATGGTGCAGTCACAGGCGAGTGCGTCCACTACCGATGAACGGCGGGAGGGCAGTCCCTTCGGCAAGCGGGAGGAGGAAGCCACGGAGACTCTGGAGCTGGAGAAGCGACTGGCCTTGGAGAATCGCATCCGGCAGGAACTGGCCGGAATAGAGCATGCCCTGGATAAATTTGAGAAGGGCACCTACGGAACGTGTGATAACTGCGGTAAGCCTATAGCCCCTGAGCGGTTGGAGGCGCTGCCGCAGGCAAGTTTATGTATGAATTGTAAGGCGTTGCTGGCGAAGAATGCAAAAGGTACACCGCCCCCGAGATAAGTGGCGGGACGTGGTCTTCGGCGGCATCGTCCTGCTCATAGTTCTTGCCGACCAGCTCACTAAGACATGGATTAGGACCAATCTCGCCTTAGGGCAGTCAGTTAGCGATACGGGATTCTTCCGGATTATCCATGTCCAGAATACCGGGGCTGCCTTCGGCCTGTTCCAGGACCACTCCTTTACACTAACGATAGTTGATATTGTCGGCATTGTTGTTATTCTGGTCCTCGTCTTGCTTCTGCGTAGCCGCTGGTCTTTTTATGACGGTATGCTGGTTCGGACAGGTATGGGCCTGGTTATGGCCGGCACGATTGGCAACCTGATTGATCGCCTCCGATTAGGCCACGTTACCGATTTTCTTGATTTTAAAGTCTGGCCGGTGTTTAATGTTGCCGATTCTTCGACTGTCATCGGTTCTATCATTATTGCCTGCTGCCTCATTTTCATGACTAAAACAGCCAGACATCAGGAATGAAGGAATATAGCTTTATAGCCGATGCTTCAGGGGTCCGACTGGACAAATTCGTCGGGGAGAAGTGCCCGGAGCTTTCCCGCACCCATGCCCAGAAGCTCGTCGCGGGGGGCTTTATCACGGTTAATGGTCGTCCGGCTAAATCGAGCCTCAAGCTGAACGCCGGCGACAGGGTGGATATCACCATACCCCCCGAGCCGCCCAGCCGGCTGACCCCTGAACACATACCCCTGGATATCGTTTATGAGGACGACGACCTGCTGGTGGTGGATAAGCCGGCCGGACTGGCGGTGCACCCCGCCCCGGGCCACCCGGGGCATACCCTCGTGAACGCCATCCTGAGTTACCTGCCCGGACTGGCGGAGAACGGTGATTCTCTGCGACCCGGCATCGTGCACCGCTTGGACAAGGACACCTCCGGCTTGCTCCTGGTAGCCAAAAACCGCGTAACCCAGGCCAATCTATCGGAGCAGTTTAAGTCGCGTTCCGTAGCCAAGTCTTACCTGGTGCTGGTCAGGGGAAAGCTGACTCCGGAGAGCGGCATTATCGAGGCGGCCATCGGGCGCGACCCCCGGAACCGTCAGCGGATGGCGGTGGTCTCCCGTGGTCGGGAGGCGCGTACGGAATACCGTGTCGTCAGGTATGTCGGCGACTGTAGTCTGCTGGAGATTAAGCCGGCAACGGGACGCACCCACCAGATAAGGGTGCACCTGGCGGCTATCGGCTTTCCGGTGCTCGGCGACACTACCTACGGCGTGAAGTCGCCGCATCTTTCGCGGCAGTTCCTGCATGCCAGCAAGCTCGGCTTCCAACTGCCGTCAACGGGCCGGTACGTGGAGTTTGAGTCTCCCCTCCCCCCCGACCTTGCCCGGGCGCTCAGGGATATTGCTTAGTCTCTCTGTCATTCCCGCGAAAGCGGGAATCCAGGCCACCTCACCCCCCTCGTTAATTATCTATTCCCACCCTGCCGCCCTCGCACCATTAACCGCTTATCTCGTATAATATCCCCCCACCCCCGAAAGCAGGGCGTCTAAGAGGGGCGTCAGCCCCTCTTCCTATTATTCCCCCTCTCCTGTGAAACCTCGTCAGGAGAGGGGGATACAGGGGGTGAGGTAGATAAAAATTGTCCATTTAGCCAAATGCAAACAGGAACCCCCACCCCGCAGGGTTGCATCTCAGAGGTAAAACATGGCAAAATAAAATAGAGGCATCACGATATATCGGATGCCTTTGCGATTTCGCAACGGGGAGAGACTGATGAAGTATCGGAAATTCGGAAAACTCGACTGGGAAGTATCGGCGCTGGGATTCGGGGCCATGCGCCTGCCGGTAATTAATGAAGACCAGGCCAAAATCGACGACCCCGAGGCTATCCGCATGATTCGCTATGCCGCGGATAATGGCGTCAACTATATCGATTCCGCCTACATGTACCACATGGGCCAGAGCGAGGTGCTGGTCGGCAGGGCTCTGAAAGACGGCTACCGTGAAAAAATGAAGGTGGCCACCAAGCTGCCGGCCCGCATGATTGAAAAGGCTGAAGACTTCGACCGTATTCTCGGCGAGCAGCTTCAACGACTTGATATCGATATGATTGATTTTTACCTCCTGCACGGACTGAGCAAGGAAAGCTGGCCAACCGTACGCGACTTCGGCGTGCTGAAGTGGGCCGAGGAGCAGATGGCTAAAGGGCGCATCGGCCGCCTCGGCTTCTCTTTTCATGACGAGTACGAGGTCTTTAAAGAGATTATAGATGCCTACGACAACTGGGTTCTCGCCCAGGTCCAGTACAACTATATGGACGTTAACGAGCAGGCGGGCCGCCGCGGCGTGGAGTATGCCGCCGGCAAAGGACTGGCCGTTGTCGTTATGGAGCCACTCCGCGGTGGTAAGCTCAGTAAGAACCCCCCAAAGCCGGTAGCTGAGGTACTGGCAGGCGCGCCCCGCCAGCTCAAAGCCGTCGAGTGGGCCTGGCGGTGGATTTGGGACCAGCCGGAAATCTCGGTCGCCCTCAGCGGCATGAGCGCTATGGAGCAGGTCGTGGAAAACGTTAAAATCGCTGGCCGCACCGGTGCGGGTAATCTTTCCGCCGATGAGATGAAGTTATACGATAAGGTACGTGAAGCCTATAATAGCCTGAGTCCTGTCCCCTGTACCAACTGCCGCTACTGCGTGCCCTGCCCCAATAACGTGGAAATCCCCCGCATCTTTCAGCTGTATAACGACGCCGTCATGTACGACGACATACGGACAGGACAGTTTATGTACAACGGCCCGTTTGGCTTCACCCCGGACCAGCGCGCCGATAACTGTGTCGAGTGCGAAGAATGCCTGGAGAAATGCCCCCAGAACATAGAAATCCCGGACTGGCTCAAGAAAGCCCACGAGGCCCTCTATCAGGAAATGCCACCCCCGCCCGGATAAATATCATTACGAGGAGCGCCAGCCTCTCTTTTTTTACTTCCCCCTCCTTTAATAAAGGAGGGGGACCGAGGGGGAGGATTTCATAAAAAAATAGTCCCCCTCTCCTTCACCCTGCCTCGCCAGGAGAGGGGGACACAGGGGGTGAGGTTAAGATATCTTACTTATACAGCCACTTCCGGAATATATATCGGCTGAACCAGGGCATCAAAGCCCACGTTAAAACCCCCACCAGCAGTACGGTCGTCAGGATATTAAGCAGGAAAAAATTCGCCCCTTCGAAGATAATATCCAGCAAAGGTACGATACCTGATGCCACTATGTATACCGCTATGCAGGTAACGATGAACATTTTCCATCGCGGGGGCGTCTCCAGCTCAGGGCATTCCGGGATAGAAAACCATGTCTCCAGGCCCGTCGCCTCTTGCCGACTCCTCCGGGAGAACTCGTCCGCCTCGTGCGACAGTTTCTGGCGGACGTAGGAGGTTTCCCAGATATGCACGGACTTCTCGTCCGCGAAACGCAGTACGAGGTGGTACAGCCCGGACTTGCCCGGCTCCGGTATCAGCATCGTCACGCCCTTGTTGCCGGGGGCCTCCTTGGCCGCCTCCACCAGCCGCCGTACCCAGTCGTCGTACTCCCGCTCGTGCCCCGGATACACGTTCCGGATAACCACCACCGTCAAGTCCTTCCTGCCCTTCCCGATCGTTACTATCCTGTCGTTCTCCATAAGCTCAACTCCCGAGACTACCTGGTTG
>JAUWZF010000260.1 GCA_030615475.1 Dehalococcoidales bacterium
GTTATCAGTCAGTACTTAAGCAAACACAGACCGACCGGATTTTTCTATGTTTCCGATGGGGATGTTCCTTATGATGTGCCCCCGGAGGTTCTCCACGATTTAGTAACTAAAATACAGAGCGCATAAAAAGTAACGCAGGAGGCAAGAGGATGGGATATATTGTTAACATTGACGTTGGCGGCACATTTATGGACTTTTTTGTGGCTAAAGGGGACAAATACCTGACTACCAAGGTGCCGACTACCGCCTACGAACTTGGCGTCGGGTTTTTAAGAGGGCTCGAAGAGTGCGCCGAAAAAGATGGCAAGACACTCGAACAGTTCCTGGCGAATACGGATGTTATTAAGTACTGCACGACTATCGGCACCAACATACTTATTGAGCATACGGGACCCAAACTGGGACTGATTACCACGCGCGGCTTCGAGGATACCATCTTCATAGGCAGGGGGCGACAGTGGGCCGACGGTCTGCCTGCTTCAGACGTTCAGGATGTTACCTCGATAGAGAAGCCGGTGCCCCTGATTCCCCGCAAGCTGGTGGTGGGCGTTAGAGAGCGGGTTGATTACAGTGGCGGTATCGTCATGCCGCTGGTCAAAGAGGATGTCCTGGAGCAGCTCAGATATCTGGTGGACCAGGGCGTGCGCGGTTTTGTGGTCGGCCTTTTATGGTCATTTATCAATCCGGTGCACGAAAAGCAGATAAGAAGCATTATTGAGGAGGAATTCCCGGAGGTCTACCTGGGTAATATGCCAATCATCCTGTCTTCTGAAATTTCACCCAAAGAGGGCGAATATGTCAGGACCATGACGGCCATAGTGAACGCGTATATTCACATCGGCTTTGTGGAGCAGATATCCGCCCTGTGCAGTGACCTCTTAGACAAGGGATATAAAAAGCCTCTTCTTCTCTGCGATAATGTTGGCGGCTGCGCCAAGGTAGCCCGAACCAGGGCCATCGCCACCTACGGGGCCAGTCCGGTCAGCGGACTCTGCGGAGCGGCTCACCTGTGCAGCGGTGTCGACCTGCCCGACGTCGTCTTTACCGACGCCGGCGGTACCAGCTTTGACATCGGACTCATCACGGACGGCAGTATCACCCACTATGACCTGTATCCTACCGTCGACCGGTGGCGCACTCAGTTAACCGCCATAAAGATAACGTCAATTGGCGCCGGCGGTGGCTCGATAGCCTGGTTGAACCCGTTACTCGGGGACCGCCTTGAGGTCGGGCCGGCCAGTGCCCGGTCCTTACCCGGCCCGGCATGCTATGACCTCGGCGGAGAGAACGCCACCGTTACCGACGCCGATGTTGTCCTCGGCTATGTCAATCCGGACTACTTCCTCGGCGGCAAGTTCAAGCTTAATAAGGAAAAGGCAGTAAAGGCACTGAAGGAAATGGGCGATAAACCGGGGTGGGACGAAGTTACCGCGGCCATGATGATTAAGAAGGTAGTCGATGCCAAGATGGGCAACGAGATATTCAAAGAGGTAGCCCTCAAAGGGTACGAACCTTCGGAATTCACGGTCTTCGCCGGCGGCGGCGCCGGCCCGGGACACTGCTGCGGAGTGGCCGCCGCCGCCGAAATGACTAAAATAATCGTCCCGCCGATGTCTTCCGTGGCCGGGGCCTACGGCGCCTCCACCCTGGATGTCGTTCACAGCTATGAGAAGTCGAGGAATACCAGGCTGTTTGACTACACCAAGGGTGCCTACTTCTCGGACTTTGATATGTTTAACTCTATCGTAAATGAATTAAGAGAGCTGGCCATCAGAGATATCATACTCGAGGGATTCAAAGAGGAGCAGGCGGCTTTCCGCCTGGAACTCGAGATGAGATACGGCATGCAATGGCGCTACACGCCTATTGAGTCACCACTCCTGCTGATACACAGTACCGATGATGTGAAAAAGGTTTGTGACCGCTTTACGGAAGTGTTCAGCCGGCTGTACAGCGCTGAAGCCGCGTTCCCTCAGGGTGGCGTCGAGGTTGAAACATACCGCCTCTTCGTACATCTACCCCTGCCGCACTTCATGCTGACCCAGCGTGAAGCTGCCGGCGAAAAAACGCCCAAAGCCGCCCTCAAGGAACAGAGAGACGCCTACTGGGAGAAACTTGGCGGGTATCAGAAAACAAATATCTACCAGTGGGACTTGCTGCGGGCGGGGAACGTGATAGAAGGCCCGGCGGTAATAGAATCAGACGATACTACGGTTGTTATCGAGCCCGACTGGACATTCACGATGGCCCCGGAACTCTACGGGATGATCAATTATGCGGGTTAATCGGGAGTTAGGTTTTGCAAACTTGCAGGCAGGCTGTATCGTGGTATACTATCCTGAAAATGGCCGAATCAAAGTAAATTAGGAGGAATACTTATGAAAGCGATTGTATGCACCAAATACGGGTCACCGGATGTTCTTCAGCTCAGAGAGGTAGAGAAACCCGTTCCCAAGGACAATGAAATACTGGTAAAAATATATGCCACAGTAGTAACCGCAGAAGACCCGAGAGCCCGAAGTGGCTCATTCCCTCCCTTGTTCTGGCTCCT
>JAUWZF010000031.1 GCA_030615475.1 Dehalococcoidales bacterium
CTTTTCCCGGAGAAGAAGGTCTGCCATATCGTCGGCACCATGGTAAGCAAAACGCCCGGACAGATTCTGCCTTCGATTGTCTCGCCGTCGTAAGTGAACTCCTCGCCGATTTTGGAATCGCCGTGACAGGGGAAACGCTCAACATCATTCATAAATCCAATCAGCTTGCATTTTACCTTGAATGGCATATAAAATCCCTCCTTTTTTAAAACGTCATTCTCGGGCTTGACACGAGAATCCAGACCGCCTTGTCCCCACCCGCTGGATTCCAGCTTTCGCTGGAATGACAATAATGAGTGATTTACCGTATCTTACTGCTTTGGTATAACACCAAGCTGTTGCATCATACTGAGCTGGTCATAATTTACCCAGAGCTCTGCGAACTTGCCTCCGGTAAAACGGCATGCCATCATTCCGCCTATATCTATTTTCTTACCGGTGGCAGGAATACCCTGTAAATCACCTTTGTGAGTACCACGTAGAATAAACCGCGCCATTACCCAGTCTCCCTCGCCGATTATTTCTTCAATCGAAATGCTTAAATCAGGTATGGCGGCCCACATAGCGATATCATATTGAACGTAGCTATCCAAGTTCATATCACCTTGTGTGTGATGACGGATGAAGTCAGGGGCAAAAAATTCCGACCTGGCTTTTCGATAAAATTCGTCCAACTTCGCCTTAGGGTCTTCGGCTCCATGTATCTGCCGATTTAAGCTTTCCCAACCACCGGGTGGCTCAAACCAGCGGCGTAAAATGGCTTTGTTCTCTTCGATGGACATGGTATTTCCTCCTTTTCTTGCACTCAGTTAGAGGTATTATATTACCCCGTATTACCGCCGTCAACAGGCTCTGTAATCACGCCGTAAAGCTCCGGCCGGCGGTCTTGTATCTGGTCTGTCTCATGCTGGCCGGGTATAACGGTGACATGCTTTTGTCGTGCCGACTCCAGGTCTACTTCGCCGTAGATAATTTCTTCTTTATCGGGGCTGGCCAGGGCCAGGGGGTCCCAGGAAGCGTTAACGATTTTACTGAGCCCGGCAAACGAGTGGCCTCTCTCACTGCCGACACGGTCGGCTGAAACCACGTGGACTCTATTCTCGATAGCCCTGGTGCTGACGACATAAGTGGAGATTGTCTCTCCACGGCCCTGAGGAAAGTTGGTGGGCAGGGCTAATATGTCTGCTCCCAGTAACGTCATTATCCTTGAACTCTCCGGAAACATAATGTCGTAACATATTTGCATACCAATGTTGCCTGTCGGGGTCTGGTATACTTCAAAGGCCTTATCGCCGCGGTCAACGAAGCGGTCGACTCCCAGGAAAGGAAGGTGGTTCTTTCTGTATTTCCCGATAATTCCGTCAGGGCCGATAAAGGCCGCCGCATTAAACAATTTATCTTTTTCTTTTTCCAGAAGCCCCAGGATAACATACACCTTGAGTTCTTTACATAAAGAAGCTATTTTTTCACTGCTGGGGCCGGGTATGGTCTCGGCGAAAGGCAGAGCTTCCTCACGACTGTGAAAGATATAACCGGACAGGCAACATTCCGGGAAGACTATCAGGTTGGCCTGCTTCTCCGCTGCTTTCTTAATGGCGCTGATAACGCTTTCCAGGTTCTCTTCGGGGTTCATGAGCCCGGGGTTGGTCTGAACCGCGGCGATCTTTATTTTTTGTGACATATTACCTCATCTAGTCCCCCGCCGGCATCCCCGGCATCTTGCCATCGATGAGCGGGACGACGCATATCATGGTGAGAAGCCTCTGGCTCGTGTTGGCGAAGCTGTGCGGTTCGTCGGGCAGCACCATGACGGCGTCGCCCTGTTCCAGCGGTTTTTCAGTATCGCCGCTTTTAAGCGTGCCCCGCCCTTCGAGCACAAAGATTTCATGTTCCCAGGGGTGGGAGTGGTGGGGCGTAGCGCTGCCCGGCTCTATCTCGAAGACACGCATGACGAAGGTGGGGGCGCCTTCGGCGGGACCGGCGACAACGCGCATGACAACTCCCGGCGCCGCCTCCGCCCCCGCCAACTGTCGGTAGTTCTGTATTTTCATAGTATCTCCTCGTCGCAATAAATATTTACCTGCCAATTATCAATGACGATTACGGCCTTGTCAAGAAATTGACCGATGTGTATGTCTCTGTTATCCTGTTAATAAATACTACCTTAAAAGTGGGGGGTGATTGGATTGGACTCATTTACCAGAGACTGGCAGCGCTGGTTCCCGGAGGATAAACCCGGGGAGGACAAGCCTACGTCACGCCGCGGCAGGATAGCCGGCAGGGTGTTCATGGCGATAGCCGGTTTGATAGTGCTGTTTATCCTTGCCAATGTCGCCAAGGGTTTCTACACGGAGTGGCTCTGGTTCAGCAGCCTGGGTTACGGCAGTGTCTACACCACCATCCTGAAGACAAAGCTGCTGGTCTTCTTTGTTGCCGCTGTTGTCTTCTGTCTCCTGCTCATGGCAAACCTGATGCTGGCTACCCGACTGGCCCCGCAGAAAGAAGCCCATTTCTGGCCCTGGGCTATCGTGAGTCGACTCCAGCGGATCGTCAGGTGGAACGTTATTCTGGGTACGGCCATCCTCAGCCTGATATTCGGCATGGTGGCTCAGGGGAACTGGCAGGTTATTCTGCGGTTCTTCAACTGGCAGCCCTTCGGCATCGTCGACCCCGTTTTTCATAATGAAATCGGCTTCTACGTCTTCTCCCTGCCTTACATGCACTTTCTGAGGGGCTGGTTCCTGGGGGCATTGATTGTCATTCTTTTGGCCACGGCAGTCACCTACCTTCTTACCTATGGGGCGCAGCGGCTCAAGCTCGATTTTTCCCGTCCGGTGCTGGGCCATATCGGCGGACTGGTGATGGCTATTCTGGGACTTTTTGCCTGGGGTTACTGGCTCGGTATCTGGGAGATGGTCTATTCGGAGCGGGGCGTGGTCTTCGGGGCCAGCTATGCCGACGTACACGCCAAGTTACCGGCCCAGTGGATTCTCCTGGTTGTGGTCGTTATTTTCATGGGGGTTATTCTGGCCGCCATTATCAAACGCAAGCCTCGCTGGCCCCTCTACGGCATTGCCGGGTGGGTCGTGGCGGCTATCATCGTCGGGGCAATCTACCCCGCCCTGATACAGCGCTTCCAGGTGGAGCCTAATGAGCTGGTCCGGGAGCGTCCTTACATCGAATATAATATTAACTTTACCCGTGAGGCTTACGGTCTGGACCGTATCGTGGAGGAGCCCTTTCCCGCCGAGCCGTCGCCGACTGCCCGGGATATTGCCCGGAACGAGGTGACCATTAATAACATCAGGCTCTGGGACCACCGCCCGTTGAAGGATCCCTATACCCAGATACAGTCAATCCGGCTCTACTACGATTTCTACGATGTCGATGTCGACCGCTATGTCATCGATGGTGAATACCGTCAGGTCATGCTGTCCGCCCGGGAGCTATCCGCCGAGAAGCTGGCCGGTGAGGCGCAGACCTGGGTCAACCGCAAGCTCCAGTTTACCCACGGCTACGGCGTCGTGCTCAGTCCGGTCAATGAGATAACTACTCAGGGACTGCCAAACCTGCTGTTGCAGGACATACCGCCCGTCGGCGCTTTTAAGATAGAGCGTCCCCAGATATACTTCGGGGAAAAGACGAACGACTATGTCGTCGTGAAAACGGATACCGAGGAGTTCGACTATCCCAGCGGCGACGAGAATGTCTACGGGCGTTACGAGGGTGAAGGCGGTGTGAGCCTGGACGGTTTCTTCCGCCGGCTGGTCTATGCCTGGCAGTTCGGCGACCTGAATATCCTTCTCAGCGGCGAGCTGAACCCGGAGAGCCATGTCCTGTACTATCGCAACATCAGGGAGCGGGTGAACCACCTGGCGCCGTTTTTGCAGCTGGATAATGACCCCTATATGGTGATTATCGACGGCAGGTTGTTCTGGATACAGGATGCCTATACTACCACCGACCGCTATCCCTATTCCGAGAAGATTGGTGGCGGACTGAACTATATCCGCAACAGCGTTAAAGTCGTTATCGATGCCTACAACGGGGATGTTACCTTCTATGTCACCGAGCCTGATGATGCCCTGATACGCACCTATCAGGCCATTTTCCCCGACCTCTTCGTTCCCGCCGAGCAGATGCCCGAGGCTTTCCGTATCCATCTGCGTTATCCCGAGGACATGTTCAATATACAATCGGCCGTGTACCGGAGCTATCATATGCGTGATGCCCGGGTGTTTTACAACAAGGAGGACCTCTGGGCGGTGCCCAGGGAGGTCTATGCCGGGCAGGAACAGGCCATGGAGCCGTACTATATCATCTTGCGCCTGCCCGGGGAGGAGCAGGAAGAGTTCCTGCTCATGCTTCCCTTCACGCCGGTTAACAAGAATAACACCATCGGCTGGCTGGCGGCCCGCTGCGATGGCGATAACTACGGCAAGTTGCTGGCCTATTATTTCCCCAAGGACCGCCTTGTGTATGGCCCCAGCCAGATTGAGAACCGGATTCAGCAGGATACCGTCATTACCGAGCAGCTGGCCCTGTGGGGGCGGGGTGGCTCTCGCGTTATCCGGGGCAACCTGCTGCTGATTCCTATCGAGAAGTCCAACCTGTATGTGGAGCCGGTCTTCCTCCAGGCCGAGGCCGGAGGGCTTCCCGAGCTGAAACGGGTCATCGTGGTGGTCGGCGAGCAGATAGCCATGCAGCCGACCTTGATGGAGAGCATTCAGGCTATCTTCGGCGCGGAAGCGCCGCTGCCCGAACCCGTCCCCGAACCGCCGGTACCGACAGAACCAGAGAAGCCGACAGAACCGGAGAAGCCGGCGGAGCCGGAGAAACCGGTAGACGCGGAAATCGCCAGGCTGGTGGCGGAAGCCCGCCAGCACTATGAGAAAGCCCAGGAGAACCTTAAAGAGGGCGACTGGGCCGGTTTCGGCAGCGAATGGGATGCCATGGAAGAAGTGCTGCAGAGGCTGGCGGAGCTTACGGCGGGAGGGTAGTGATATATCCCGCCAGAAGGGGGAATTATCATGACTCTTAAAACAAAGGTTCTCCTGGAAGGCCTGACGTTTGGCGAGGGTCCGCGCTGGCACGATGGTAAACTCTGGTTCTCTGATTTCCATACCAATCGGGTGATGACCGTCGGACTTGATGGCAAGGCTGAGACAATTGTGGAAGTACCGGGCATGCCTTCGGGACTGGGCTGGCTTCCCGACGGGCGTTTGCTGGTGGTTTCGATGACCGGAAGGCGGCTGCTACGACTCGACCCCGAAGGACTGACCGAAGTCGCTGACCTGAGCGGGCTGGCACAGTACCCCTGCAACGACATGGTAGTGGATAAGTCCGGCCGGGCTTATGTCGGGCACTTTGGTTACGATATAGGTGCGGGGAAGCCTTTTGCGCCGGCGAGTATAATAATGGTAACGCCGGACGGCAGCGTGAGCGTCGTCGCCGATGATATATATTTCCCGAACGGCTCTGTGATAACCCCTGACGGACGCACCCTGATAGTCGCCGAAACGTTTGGCGCACGTCTAACAGCCTTCGATATCCAGGCCGACGGCTCCCTTACGGGACGCCGGGTCTGGGCTCAACTTGGTGAAGCACTTCAAAGCGGTATCAGTTCTATGGCTGAACTTGCCGCTTCAGGGACGGTGATTCCCGATGGTATTTGTCTTGACGCCGAAGGCGCCATCTGGGCTGCAATTCCTTTCGGCCAGGAGGTCATTCGCGTTCGGGAGGGTGGCGAGGTGATAGACCGCGTAAAGGTAGCAACCGGAGCTGTCGCCTGCATGCTCGGTGGCCCGGACCGCCGCACGCTCTTTATAATGACGGCGGAAACATCTCAACCCGACGAGGCTAAGGCAAAACTGAGCGGTCGCGTGGAGATGGTAAAGGTGGATGTCCCCGGCGCGGGTCTGCCCTGATTTCAATCTGGTTGTATAGAGTTGCTTTTAGAGGATTATTTACGTGTTTGACTGGGATGTCGTCATTGTCGGGGGTGGGCCGGCGGGGCTGACGGCCGGAGTATATTCACGCCGGGCCAATCGGCGGACTCTCCTGCTGGATAAAGAGACCGTCGGCGGTTACATACGGAACATTGAGCTTATTGAGAACTACCCCGGCTTTACCGAGGGTGTCTCCGGCGCCCGGCTGGCCGCGGAGATGGTCAAGCAGGCCGAAAAATACGGCTTGCAGACGGAACCCGGCGAGGTCACCAGCCTCGAACTTTTTTCGGATACCCGCTGGGTGGGCTGCGCCAACGGCCAGGGTTTTACCACCAATATTGTGATTTTTACCGGCGGTTCCAGGAATAAGAAGCTCGGTGTTCCCGGCGAGGAGGAGCTGGCCGGGAAAGGTGTCTTTGAGTGCGCTTTCTGCGACGGCGGCCATTATGCCGACCGGGTGGTGGCGGTGTGCGGTGGCGGGGATGCCGGCGTTACCGAAGCCCTTTACATGGCGAAAATCGCTTCGAAGGTGATTCTCGTTGAAGCCATGCCCGAGTTGACCGCTACGGCGGTCCTCCGTGATAGACTAAACGCCGACCCGAAGATAGAAGTCCGCTGCGGTATGATGGTCGAGGCTATTATCGGCAACGGTAAGGTCGAGGCGATAGAGCTTCTGGATGCTGCAAGTAAGAAAAAAGAGACTTTGAAAGTAGGCGGCGTCCTGGTTCATATCGGACTGGACCCCAATACAGAGTATCTGGATGGAGTTGTACCGTTAGATAGCCAGGGTCAAATCATCGTGAACGACAGGATGCAGGCGGAAGTCCCCTATATACTGGCGGCGGGTGACATCAGGAACGGCTCGCCCCGGCAGGTCGTCACGGCGGTAGGCGACGGCGCCATCGTGGCTATCACGGCGCAGAGATTGTTGCAGGAATCAGAGGTAAATTAGAATCCTGATATCAGATAATCGTCAGTCAACCTATCGATGGTACATACTGGCGCTGTCAACAGCGACCGGTGCGTTTGTAGCGGCTGTTCCTTTTTCCTGTATGCCTGTCCTCTTTAAGGAAATTTCGGAGGACCTGGGCTTAAACCTGGTACAGATCGGAGCCGTCTGGGGTATCGCGAGTTTCGCCGGCATCTTTGTCAGCTTAATTGCCGGGGTATTAAGCGATAAGTTCGGGGTGAAACTCATCCTGAGCGTTTGTTGTATTCTGGTGGGCATAACCGGCGCACTCAGGGGTCTATCGGACAGCTTTTTTACTCTTGCTTTAACCGTTTTTATTAATGGCATCGTCAGATTGATAATACCCATCACCGTAACCAAGACGGTCGGCATATGGTTTAAAGGTCGAAATCTGGGCATGGCGATGGGTATATACGCCATGGGCATGGGTTTCGGGCTGATGCTGGGGCCTATGATAAGTGCCACGATACTATCGCCGGCTCTTGGTGGCTGGCGAAACGTGATGTACTTCTACGGAGTCATTTCCGTAGTAGTGGGTATACTCTGGGTCCTATTCGGGAGAGAGCCGCATCAGGATGATGCGACTGCTGAAGTCTCCGGTAGCGTGCCGCTTCGCCAGTCATTCTCGAAGCTGATTAGTATCAAAGCCCTGTGGTTCATCGGATTAACATTATTGTTTCGTGTTGGTTGTCTCATGGGGATGACAGGCTACCTGCCGCTCTATCTGCGTGACCGGGGTTGGGCGGTAGCCAGCGCCGATGGTACTCTGGCTGCCTTCTACGGGATTAGCACTATATGTGTTGTACCGTTGTCCTACTTATCGGACAGAATCGGTTCCAGGAAGGCGATACTTTTTCCGGCACTTGTAGTATCCCTTTTCTGCATCGGTCTTTTACCCTTTGTTGATGGTGCTACGATATGGGTCTTGATGATTTTATGCGGCATTTTTATGGATGGTTTTATGTCGCTCGCGGTCACCATGCTGCTGGAAACCGAAGGAGTCGGGCCGGTATATTCGGGGACAGCCCTGGGGATGGTTTTCACTATAGTACATATCGGGAGTGTTGCCTCGCCTCCGCTGGGTAACAGTCTGGCGGCTATCAGTCCGGGCACGCCCTTTCTCTTCTGGGCATCACTGTCTATAGTGGCACTGGTCATGTTGTTCTTTATCAAAGAGACGGGATGGAAAAGGTTAAAGAGTTAAAAAGACGCTTATCCACTTTTAAGGATTTCAGAAAGTATCCCCGACTAGGCCGTCGGAACGGCCGCACGCCCCATTTTCTCCACTCTCACCGCCGCCACCTTTAGCTCCGGTATTTTCGCCACGGGGTCGAGGGCGGGATTGGTCAGCTCGTTGGTCGGGCTTTCCGCGAAGTGGAAGGTCATGGCGATGGTACCCGGCGGCGCGGACTCCGTCAATCCGGCTTTAGCGGTCACCTCGCCGCGCCGTGAAATCACCTGCACCTTATCGCCGTCACCAATGCCCAGAGCTTCGGCGTCTTGAGGATTAATCGCCACCAGCTCTTCTCCCCGGAAGGTGTTGAGGCCCCTGACTTTACGCGTCATCGTGCCCGTATGATAGTGGAACAGGCTGCGGTCGGTGGTCAAGACCAGCGGGTATTCATCGTCGGGTAGCTCGGCAGGGGGCTTGTACTCCAGCGGGACGAAATGCCCCTTGCCCCGCGAAAAGCTCTCGGCGTGGAGTATCGCCGTTCCCGGGTGCTCTTTAGTAGGGCAGGGCCACTGCAGGCCTTCAGTCTCCAGTCGCTCGTAGTTAATGCCTCCGTAGCTCGGGGTGACACTGGCAATCTCTTCCATAATCCGGGAGGGGTTTTTAAAATCAAAGCCGCTGGCTCCCATGCGCCGGGCAATCTGGCAGATTATCCACCAGTCGGGTTTACTGTCGCCCACCGGTTCAATGGCCTTCCTCACCCTCTGTACACGGCGCTCGGTATTGGTGAAGGTGCCGTCCTTTTC
>JAUWZF010000129.1 GCA_030615475.1 Dehalococcoidales bacterium
ACACGAACGAGCTTAACCAGGCAGGTGATATCCCCGAAGTCTGCTCGGCCAGCCAGCCCAGCCCAACGTTAATCCACTTTATTAAAGGTTCGGAAACAATAAAGGTAAATTGAAATACCCCGTAGAGAATCGCCAGGAAGACATGAATACCCACCCACTTGTGAAGTATAAAACGGTCAATCCTGTCCGTGGCCGTTTCCTTCTCGATATCGGGTTTCTTGAGGACATCTTTCATCAGTCCGCTGATGAAGCCGTACCTGGCATCGGCAATCAGCGTTTCGGCATCGTCGCCGTGGACCTTCCTCAAATGGTCAAGGCTTTCATCCTTAGCGCGAATTATCTCCGAACTATCCAACTCAGGCCCGCCTGACTTTGTCGATTATCTCCCGGTCATCTTCCAGCAGCTTGACCGCCAGCCACCTCGGAGAGTAACTTCCCGCCAGTGAACTGTCTGATATAAACTTTTCCAGCTTGGCGAGCTCCGCCTCAACGTCGTGACCGTACTGCATGTTTATTCCGCTTACCTGGATATTGCCTGTGGCCACGCCAACAACGGCCTCCAGCAACTCCCCGGTCCCCTGATTCTTGGCGGCGACCGTAGGCACCACCGGAGTACCCAGAAGACGGGACAACTCTTTTACGTCAATCTGGTATCCCCTGGATTCGGCCACATCCATCATGTTGAGGGCTACGACCAGATTTGCCTTCATCTCAAGCAACTGCACGGCGAGATAGAGATTACGCTCCAGGTTGGAAGCATCGACGACATCCACCACGACGTCGGGTTTCTCATCGACCACGTAGTCACGGGCGATAACCTCGTCCAGCGAGTAAGCCGTCAGGCTATAAACACCGGGAAGGTCAACCACACGGATACGATGTCCCTGGAAGCTGCAGAAGCCCTCCTTTTTCTCCACGGTTACCCCCGGCCAGTTGCCCACATGCTGTCGGGCTCCGGTAAGATTATTGAATACGGTGGTCTTTCCGGAATTCGGATTTCCGGTCAGCGCGATGGTGATTTCTTGCTTACTCATCGGTCCCGACTCCCATAGCCCTGACCATGATTTTACTGGCGACGCCGTGTCCCAGGGCCAACCGGGAGCCACGGACATCGAGGACTACCTGGCCGGGCCGCCCGCTGCTGATTACCTTAACCTCTACCCCGGGAGTTAGACCAAGGTCAGCCAGCCGGCGCTGTAGACCCCAGCCGGCTCTTAGCGCCAAAACGATGACTCTCTCACCGGACGGCACTCTCGCCAGTATACTCTCGGTAAGCTCCACCTGAATTTTTTCCGCTTCTTCTTTGCGCAGGGCAAGGTCATACCCCTTGACCTTTATTTGCACGGGGTCACCCAGTGGAGCCACCCTTAATACCTCGACTACCGCCCCGGTAACCACACCCATATCAAGAAGACGGCGGCGTATCCCCCCCTTGCCACCCACTCTAATAATCCGGCCCTTCTCCGGGGGCTCAAGCTCGCTCAGCGGTTTGACAACCATACGGTGCTATCCTCCACAGGTATTATAACAGCGTTGTTCATTGGAAGTCAAGGGTATCCTAATTATTGTATTAGTTATTCCTACATTTAGACTTGACATATCCTAATAATTGCGTTAAAATAGGTTTAGCTGGAAGTTTACTTCAATACGGGAGCAAATTTTGAGTCAGCGGACGACAGAAGAATATCTGGAAACAATCGGCGCCCTGGAAGAGCGGGAAAGCCCGGTCAGCACCTCGTCGATAGCGCAGAGCATGGGACTATCGCTGGCCTCCGTGAGCGAGATGCTGCGCCGTCTTTCGGAAAATGGACTGGTGGAGCATACGCCCTACGGCGGCGCCAGCCTGACCGATGAAGGCCAGCGGCGTTTCCTGAGGCTGACCCGGCGGCACCGTCTCTGGGAGGTATTCCTTAATCGCTACCTCGGTATCGGCTGGGAGGATGTCTTTCATCACGCCTGCAGTCTGGAACACGCCACCAGCGACCCGGTCGCGGACAAACTTGCCGAGTTCCTGGATAATCCGGATGTCTGCCCCCACGGCAGTCCGATACCGGAAAAAAATCTCAAACGCCCCGTCAACGCCGGGGTCACCCTTTCCAACCTTGAAATCGGGCAATCGGCCAGGGTGCTCAACGTTATCATCGAAAACAATTCGGAGTTCCTGCGCTACCTGACCGGCCTTGATTTGACCCCCGGCGCCAGGTTAAAAGTCCTCGAGAAAGCCCCCTACGACGGGACCCTGACCATCGAGGTCAATAATGTCGCCAGAGCCATCGGGAGAGAAGCCGCCTCCGTAATCATGGTGAAACCCCTTTAAAAATCGAGGCTTCTTGTAAGCCTGCTTAGCTTCCGGGAAACGGCACGTTTGCTCTTACCACACCCCCGGCACCAGGGCCTTGCGTTCCGGCGGGTAATCCGGGAATGTCTCCCGGTACCAGGCGTGGTGGGCTCTGGCCCGCGGCAGCAGGTTGGCCACCGTCCAGAAAGCGAAAACCAGCCCCGGCAGGGACCAGGTCGCTACTGCCCATCCAATCCAGATGGTAATTTCCCCCAGGTAGTTCGGGCAGGACACCCAGCGGTAGAATCGACTGTACGATATTTTATAGCCGGACTCGCCGGGCTTCCGCAGGTTACGCAGAACTATATCGGCCTGTCTATTAATGACAAACCCGATGATAAAAAGTGCCGTCCCGACGATAAAACGCGGGTCGGCCAGCCAGTCGGTGCCATAGCCGCCGGAAAAGGCAAAGATATACCGGCCGTTGAGATAGCCGTTCATGATATTGAAAAGAATCCCGAAGCTCACAACAGCCAGCGGCATACGCCGGGCCGTCCCACGCAGGCCGAAGGGGTAGATGAAAGCGCGGTGCAGGTAATGAGCCTCCCAGAGGAACAGGAAGACCAGCGTTACCATGGTAATGCCATTGCCCCCCAGCAGGAAACACACGGCGAAGGCAATCGGCGCCGGGGCCTCCATGAGCACCCAGCCCAGCTTATTGCCGATGGTGTAACCCCAGCCTTTACGGGTATGGCGTCCGTACGGGGCGGCCACGAAGAAGAGCGCCACGAAGACCACCACCGCCAGCACGAACCACCCCGCGAGCAGACCGTTGAAAATCGTCAGCTCTTTCACCTGGATTCTCCGGTTTTCACGCTCATGGGGCGGGGAAGCTGTCCATTCTCTTCGAACCAGCGCAGGGTATCGGCTAATGTTTCCCGGAACGGGCGCGGCCGGTAGCCGAGCTCGCGGGTGGCCCTCTCGTGGCTGATATGCCGATTGCTCTTTAAAGCCCTCAGGGAAACACCGGTATAGAGCGGGCGCTTTCCATTCAGGCGACTTACAGCCTGAATGAACGGGGCGCCGATATGAGCCAGCCAGAGAGGGACAACAAATTTAGTGGTCGGCACGCCGGTAATATCCGCCACCATGGCGGCGATATCGCACATCGATACCCAGTGCCCGGAAAGGAGATATTTCGCGCCCGCCGGCGCCCTCTCCCCGGCCTGCATCGCTCCCGCCACCACGTCACGGACATCCACCCAGTCGAACCCGCCTGTAACCAGGGCCGGCAGCCTGCGCTGCGCCAGCGACAGCAGGGCTTCGCCGAAATACGAAGGCTGGTAATCGTGGGGCCCGATAATCGCCGTGGGATTGATAATAACGGCGTCCAGCCCCTTCTCTATTCCCCGCCGCACCTCCATCTCAGCGGCTGACTTGGAGCGGTCGTAGGGCGGTAAATTTCGCGACTCCACCAGGGGTCGTGACTCGTCAACCGGTACAGACATCGGCTCCTGTACCAGCGCGTGGATGGAGCTGAAGTGGACGAGACGGCGCACACCGGTACGCAGGCAGGCCTCGACCACGTTTCGGGTGCCGAGCACGTTGACCGACTCCAGCACGGGCCAGTCACTCATCGATAGCGAGATACAGGCGGCCAGGTGATAGACGACATCGGCCCCCTCGAATGCCCGGCACAACGAATCAGAGTCGCGTATGTCCCCCCGGACAATCTCGGTATCCAGTCCATCGAGAGCCCGGCAATGAACGTGAACCAGACAGCGCGTTGGGCGGCCTTTATCAATCAAAGCGCGTACCAGATTGGCACCGATATGCCCGCTGGCGCCGGTTATTACCACCGTCATTTGAACCCAATTATAGCATATAGTCTCTAGGTATAACCAAGACAGAATTGCTTATTATTCTAAACAACGAAAAACTTTAACTATACCTCACCCCGTTCGGGGTGGGGGGATATCTTGCGGGATAAGCAATCGATGGTACTGGGCGGCCTGGGTGGGAATAGATATCACATAAAAGGTTGCTCCTTTTGTTACGTTTGCCGTTTGTGACATATCTGTGACGTTCTTAACATGTTTTGTGATTGCCGTGTAAGATGGACGGATTAAACTGACCAACAGTCCGTAAAGAAGACCGGCAATGACAAATAACCAGGCCGTCAGACGAGGCAAGACGAACCGCGAATTAAAGTTCAGCCATTGCCCTCAATGCGGCCGCAAGGGGCTGTACCACGTCCAGCAGCGGTACTGCCGCTGCCGCTATTGCGGGCTTTACCGGAT
>JAUWZF010000112.1 GCA_030615475.1 Dehalococcoidales bacterium
GTTCTGGCTCAGGACCAGAAACGTGCTGGTGCCCTGGCACAGCAAGGACAAGACCCTCTACCGCTATTACTACCTGTTCTCCTACCGGAAGCTGGAGGAACTTGCGCGGAAGGCCGGCTTCGAGGTGATCAGTTCATCACCGGAAAGCAATTACCACTTCCCATTAAAGACGTTTTCCAAGAACATATGCATACTGGTGAGGAAATCCTAGAAATACCAGCGAAATTATTTCCCCACCTCCACCCACAGCCTCTCCCCATCGGTGATAAAGTCTACGGTGCCGTGTTCAGCGGTACAGTAGATATTTTCCTGCCCTATTTCTTCTTGAAGCCTGCTTAAAACCTCGGCGTCCGGGTGGCCGAACCGGTTATCGGCGCCGCAGCAGATAACCGCCAACTGAGGACTGACCACCGCCAGGAACCCTGTAGTGGTGGAGGTAGCCGAGCCGTGGTGGGCCACCTTGAGAACCGTGGCAATAAGGTCGGCCCGCTCCCTGATAAGCTCCCGCTCGGTCTCACCCATGATATCCCCGGCCAGCAGAAAGCTGACATCGCCGACGCTCAGGCGCAGCACCACGCTGTTATTATCTACGTCCGATTCGCTGCCCGTCACGAGTTCCGGCAGCGGATTCAATATCCTGATAACAACGCCGTCACCCAGGTCGATTTGCTGTCCGGCACAGGCAAGGGTACTCTCTATCCCCTTTTCCTCAATGAGTCCGAGCCACTCGTCGTACAACGGCGAATCATAGTCCAAGGCAGGATAGACCACCCGCTCCACACGGTAACGCCGCAGCACTTCCACCAGTCCGGCGAGGTGGTCCTGGTGGGGATGGGTCAATACCACTAAATCGGTAGTCCTGTCCCAGAAAGGCATCCGGCTGCCGAGTCCCAGGGTTATCTCCCGAGGACTGGGCCCGCCGTCGACCAGTATCTGCCGGCTGCCCTTCTGAATAAGAACGGCGTCCCCCTCGCCGACGTCGAGAAAGCTGACGCGGAGGTCGTCATCGGGCATGGTGGCCGCCGTGTAAGAAACCAGTGCCGCCAGCACCAGCAGGGGCACGATAAGCCACTTCCCTGCCCCGGAAAGCCCGAAGGATATACTTAACCCTTCCTTCATGCGGCCAGCCGTTCCCGACATCAGGTTACGCAACCTCTTACGATAGCTGTTCAGCCAGATAGCCGCCGCCAGCACCAGATAGTAACCCCACACCAGTAACGGGTTAATCGAGTCGACCGCAACGGATGAAACTGAGGACGAACCCAGGCCGCCGACCACCAGAAGCAGGTACGACAGGAAGAGCCAGGCCAGCCAGCCGATAGCCTGGGCCACCGCCAGCGAGGCCATTCCCACTAAAGCCGCCAGAGCTCCGGTAATAATAATGCCGGGCAGGGCCGGTAAAGCCAGGAACGTGGCTAAAGGGCCTACCAGAGAAATGATGCCGAAGTAATAGGCGACCACCGGCCAGACGGCGATGACTGCCCCCAGGGTAGCGCTCAAAGTATCGACGACAACATTGGCTGTAGAAACGAGAGCCCCTTCCTCTCCCAGCGTCGCGGTGACCACCCGCCGGCCCAGGTCCCGTAAAACGGGGAAAATAAAGACCAGGCCAGTCATGGCCAGAAAGCTCAACTGGAAAGAGGCATCGCCCAGGATATAGGGATGGACGCCCACCATGACCGCCGCCGCGAAGGTCAGCGCCACCATACCACTGCGCTGCCTCCCCATCGCCTCGGCCAGCAGGAACAGGCTGGCCATGATGGCACCCCGCAATACCGGCAGGTTCATCCCTGTGATTACAGTATAGAGCCAGACGGCGCCGAGCGCCAGCCAGACATAGAGGTAATACCGCCGCCCGAAGAACCACAGACCGACGCCGAGCAGGATGCCGGCCATAATACCGAGATGCAGACCGGAAATCGCTAGAAGGTGGGCGGTACCGCTGCGGGAGAAGTCGTCTTTCAGCTCCTGGGGAATATTGCCCCGGATTCCCAGCACAACACCCTGGGCCAGCGCTGCCTGCGGTTCGGGCAGCACCTGCGCCAGTGTCTGCGCCAGTCGGCCCCTCAGGGAATAGACCCAGGCCAGCGGCTGAAAACCCTGCCCCGTATCCAGCACCTCTATTTTCGGGTAGAGCATGGTGGCATGGATACCCTGGTGCGCCAGATACCCCCGGTAATCGAAGTCATCCAGCTGGGGCGGCGTCTTCAGTTCTCCCGTTACCCGCAGGGCATCGCCGTATTTATAAGCAGGGTAGCGGGGCACAAAGATCAGTACCGTTCCCTCGATATTCCGCCATTCCGAGTCCAGTTTGATGGCGGCAGCCGATAGGTTAAGACGGGTGTTCTTATCCCTGACATCCGGGTCATTGGCCACCGTACCCCTGATTTCGGTAACACCGCGGTCGTTATAGAAATGGACTTTACTATCGTCAATCCCGTACAGGCTGGAATAAGAATAAGCGGCCGCTGTAACGAGGATGAAAATTCCCAGACTGGCCAGGATTACCGGCTTCCGGTGTTGACGAATAAAGAAGAGCAGCGGCAGCGGGACAAGTCCGGCAAGGCAGAGTACCAGGGGCAAATTCAGTTTGGAGCCCAGAAAGATTCCGGCTACCCAGACACAGCTAAGATAGATAAGTACCACGAGTCACTATCCCTAACATCAGTCGGCGACGGTGATAAGGTCTTTAATACGCTCGCAGGTAACGTCTCCCAACCCGTCTACTTTCAGCAGCTCGTTAGTGTCACGAAAAAGGCCGTTCTGCCGGCGGTAATCTACAATCGCCTGAGCCCTGACCTCCCCGATTCCAGGCAATGCCGCCAGCAGCCACGCCTCCGCCTTATTAATATCCACTTTTTGCGGGGTGTCTCCCCCCTCCGACCCGTAAACAATCAGTTCAACATGGCTCAGGTCGGCGCCATCGGTAATGCCTCCCGCCGCCCTTAGAATATCTTCAATGCCATCTCCAGCTTCCAGCGGATAAAAGCCCGGGTTATTGACCTCCCCACCGACATATATTCTGCCCTGCAGTTCACGGTCAGGCGCTATGGATATCTCTATCGCCTGGCTCCGGCTTTGTTTCGACCATATGACGGCGCCGCCGGCAATAATAATCGCCGCCAGAAGTATGGCCGTCACGGTCCAGCCATTGATAAACCTGCCCGCCTTCATTGGAGGTCTCCCTGCATGCACTTTTGAGAGTTAATGTCTGTTCGCCAGATGGCCAACCGGCACTTGACGATATAACAAACAACGGGCTTACGTCAAATAGGGAAATAGATGAGGACAATATCAAAGATGCATTACGAAAGAGTAAAGAGAGGTGACTACTATTATAATATATAATGTAATAACGACTTAAACGCCCCTCAGGGCAACCTGCAATGCTCCTTTGGTCTCGGGACTGGTGACGGCTATTATCTGGTCGCCCGCCTGAAGCACGGTATTGGCGGCGGGCACATGCGCGTTTCCTTTATTAGGAATAATAAGCGCCAGCTTGCTTTCCTTGGGCAGGGAAAGTTCCTTGACCTTCTTACCCACTGTGGTGGATTCAGGCGTAATCTTGACATCGACGATTACCAGCCCCTTTTCATCGATGCTCATCAACTGTGTTAACGGGTGTGTCGGCACTTCCCGCTCTATCGCCTCAAGGATGATATCGGTAGTGCTGATGGTAACATCCACCCCCAGTTTTTTAAAGAGGATGGCATTTTGCGGATTGCGAAGACGAGCGACAGTACGGGGCACGTTATGCTTGTGCTTGGCTACCTGGCAGGCAACCAGATTATCTTCATCATCACCGGTCACCGCCACCAGCATGCCCGCCCGGCCGGTACCCACTTCGGCCAGGGTGGATGCCTCGCAGCCATCACCACGAAAGCAGACACTGCCCAGCTCATCGGTAATGGTCCTACATATGCGGGAATCCTTTTCCAGCACGAGCACCTCATGCCCTTCATTAAGCAGCGCCTTGAGCAGGTAATAACCCAGGCGGCCGCCGCCAATCACTATAATATACATGCTTTCACCTTAGTCCTCGGCCTTCTCCTCTTTCTTTTCTATCTTTTCCTTTAACAACTGGGCAAATACTTTCGTGGGGCTAATCGTTTCCAGGCCGAGAACGCTGTACATTTCCTCACGCAAAGGGTCGTAAATACGGCACATTACCCTGGGCACGTTAAAAATGTGCTTGGCGATCTGGCATGACATGACATTACGGTTGTCGCCCTGCGTCAGTGCCACGAAGATATCCGCTTCCTCGATACCAGCTCTCTTCTGGGCTTCCTCATCAATACCATTGCCGAAGAGGGCCGTGCCGCCGAACGAAGCAGGCAACCTGCGGAAACTATAAGTATCGTTATCCAGGACGGTAACCTCGTGGCCATCTTCATCCATCAACGAGGCGAACCTGGCACCGACCCGCCCGCATCCCATAATTATTATTTTCATAAGAAAATCCGACTCCGTGTTATTATTAATTTACTGCTGGTAGAGTATAACCGGACATGGAGAATTTTTCAACACGTAAGGCACGACATTCCCCAGGCTGAACTGCCCGAAGTGCCTCTTATAAGTGATGCCCATCAAAATGAGGTCGACTCCCCTTTCCACAGCTTCATCCACTATCGCCGGGCCGACCTCCCGGGCTTGAAGGACATCGGTCTCAACCTCGTAGTCCTCCTCTTCGGCAATGCTCTCGACACTGTCGAGCACGTCCTCGGCGCTTTTAATCTCGGAATCGATTTCAGCATCCAGCGGCAGGGCGCGCTTGATAGCCACCACGGAGACCGCCCAGACCTTACCCTTATCTTTCTTGGCCAGCCGGCAGGCCAGCTTCATGGCTTCTTCATCCGCCTCGCTGCCGACTACAGGTACAAGAACCTTTTTAAATTCCATTATCTTCCAC
>JAUWZF010000005.1 GCA_030615475.1 Dehalococcoidales bacterium
CTTCGAGTCCGTGTACCATCTCCTCGAGATAGCCGAGCTGCGTTTGCATCGAGGGGTCGGTCTCGACGACATGCTTCAGCACAGGGAGGGCCTCATTGACTTTATCCACCGCCGAGGACGATGCGGAGACACTGTCGTCGCCGTAGATTATCCGGTAGATTTCATAAGAAGCCGTTTTCAGCTTTTCCGCGGAGGTCAGGAGGGTCAGCTCCTTTTCCAGTTCTTCATCTTCCCCCTCCCACAGTTCCGCCTTCCCGATTTCGTCAATCTGAAAATCGAGCAATTCCTTCTGCCGGGCCAACTCCTGCTCGTTACGGGATAACGCCTTAATGTCACGTTCTATTTGATGAAGCTCCGCAGCCATGGCGCTGAAATTGTGTCTCAGTTCCCAGGCATGTGCGTAGGCGTCCAGAAAATCCAGGTGCCGGTCTTTGTTCAATAGCGAAAGGTGCTCGCCCTGACCGTGGATATCAACCAGAGTCGTGCCGATATCCCGCAGCAGAGACCGCGATACCGCCTGCCGGTTCACCCGCGGCGTGGTACGTCCCTGCCGGCGAAAATCGCAGGTGAGGAGGAGGGTATCATCATCTTCTTCAAGGCCCTTTTCCGAGAGCAACTCGTGGAGTGGCACTCCTCTATCTTTCCGAGCTAAACGGAAAATGCCTTCAACCTGAGCTTCATCCGAGCCGTGACGGATATCTTCTTCCTGCACCTGGCCGGACAGGAGGGCTTCAACGGCATCCACCACCAGCGATTTACCGGCGCCGGTCTCCCCGGTAATCACGTTCAGTCCTGCGGCGGGCTTCCAGGTTATCGCCTCGATGATGCCGAACCCCTTTACGGTCAGTTCATCCAGCACTTTTCGCCGCACTCCCTTTTTCATCGACTTTACGTTTATCTTCCGATAATTCTAAATTCATCGATATCTCCTGAAACGGCAGTTGCAGGGCCTTCTTCAGGTCAACGACGTTGCGGGGCGCGTAGGCCTGCCAGTGGTTATTGAAGAAGGCGAAGAGCATCTTTACTTTTTCCCCGGCGGCTTTCACCCTTTCGGCCAGTCCGGCGATTTCCTCGAGAGAATAGAGATACCGGTAACGCGTTTCACTGTTGCCGGTCCACCAGTCTTTAGCATTCCGGCCGTGAAAGCGGAAATAGGCGGTATCCGCCGTAAGTGGTATATCCGCCGCCACCGAGGATTGGAATTTCGGCTCGTCAATCTGTACCCAGGCCACGTTATTTTCCCGGAGCAAACGGGCGGTGCCGGCATCGTCGCTCCAGCTGCGGTGCCGCAGCTCCACGGCGAGCGGGTACTGCCCGAAGGTCTTCGCCACCGCGCCGAGTACCTGTCGGGCGTAGTCGTCGTTCTTAAAGCTGGGCGGGAACTGCGCCAGCAGAGCCCCGAGTTTTTCGTACTTTACCAACGGCTCAAGGCTGCGGTCAAAAAGGTCAACATCACGCTGTGAAATAACCGCGTCTTCTCCGTAAGCCTCTTTATACATTTTAGGATGGGTAAACTTCTGCCAGAGCTTGACCGCGAACAGAAATCCTTTGGGAGTATGCCGCGCCCAGTTATCCACATAGGCGGGATTGGGCGGGCGATAGAATGAGCTGTTAATCTCCACGGTATTGAAGAACTGGCTGTAATATTCCAGCTCGTTTATCTTACCGGCGGGGTAGAAATAGCCTTTCCAGGTGCCCTCACCTTTAGGGTAAGACCAGCCCGATGTGCCGATGTAGATACTAGCCTCAGAGGGCATGACTCCCCTCCCCCAGACTTTGAAATTATTATACTCCAACAGGCTAAGTGAATGCCAAAACAAAGGGAACCACCGGGCGGTAGTACTCCGCCATGATGGTCCCCAGATATTCCTGGTTTCCTTTTAGCTACTATTCGGCTGGTAGGAGCGGCGTGTACACGCCCGCTTTCAGTATGGCGAACCTTAACGCCAGGCCGCCGATTATCTCGCTTACTATGGCAGTAGTCAACAGTCCGGACGAAACCTCCCCGACAAAATAGGTGGTAATAGAGATGACAATCGGTATGACTATACCGAACAGGAAAACGCCGATCCAGAAGAGCGGGGCAAGACTGCCCCCGATAAGCCTCTTGACAGCATCCTTCGCCGCCGTGCTGCTGTAGGTGGTGTTCCAGAGGTAAACGCCGATGATAATGGCCAGAGCTATCAGCACGACACGGATAATGTTCTCAAGCGCGATAAGCTGGGCATGGTCGCCGGCCATCATTATAGCCAGGAGTATGGCGAGTCCGCCGGTCAGACCGCAGGTAACGAAGAGGACCGGTACAATCGCCGAATTCCATATTTTAATGGCACTGACATAGCTCACGGCAAAGCCGGTATAGATTGACTGGGCAAAGGCGAATATCCCGGCTAATACCATGAACACGGTTATGGCGGTGGTTGCCCCCGGGACCCACTGGGAGAGGATAAGCTGTATCGTAGTCAAACCGATAAACAGCATTATGAATATAAAGCCGCGAGCTATCCAGGAAGTGCCCGGCTTCATAAACATCCGCCAGAACCTGAGTGGTTTGCTCAGGTGTATCATATAGGATAGACCCATAGCCAGGGCGAGCAGCCAGGCTACAAACATGCCCAAGAGGTTATCAAAGTAGGCAGCCGCCATATACAGGCCACCACTGATGCCCCCCAGGAAAAAGGCAAAGGCAATAAAGTTCCCCCGGCCATCTATCCAGTCTTTCTGCTGCGTGTACTTCACCATAAATTCATATGGTTTCATCTGAATCATTTCCGTATGCCTCCCCTTAAATTACTCGGTCAGTCAACGTAGTGGATTGACGGATCCGTGTCAAACTCAGGATGGAAAGGATGACCGTGCCTTTCCTTGATTACCCGGTTAATTTCGCTGTTGGGGTCATCCAGATCACCAAAGTGTATGGCTTTCGTCGGGCAGTTGATAACACAGGCCGGGGTAGCCTCGCGGTCAACACCGGGTGTTAACCCCAGCGCCATGCCGGAATCGATTCTCTCCTTACAGAAAACGCACTTCTGGACTACCCCCAGGGCGTGAGGATACAACTCCCGTCCCATCTTCTCATGTTCGGTCAACTCCTGACCCGGGAAATACTGCGCTTTACCGTCATCATACATTGACCGCATCTGGTACGGACAGGCAACCATGCAGTACCGACAACCAACGCACTTGTCCTCGTCAACCCACACGATGCCGTCTTCCCGCTGCTCTGTGGCCCCGGTGGGACAAACCTTGACACAGGCCGGGTCGGCACAATGATTGCAGCGTACCGTGTAGATGAGCTTGGTTACCGCCGGATACTTGCCGCTCTCTCCTATCAAAACCCTGTTCCAGAAAATATCGGGTGGCAGGAAGTGCTCCGCCTTGCAGGCCAAGACGCACTCATAGCAGCCGACGCATCTTTTCAGCTCTATCGCCATTCCCCATCTCATAGCTTGTCACCTCCTGCTCCATCAAATTCTATTCTGTGGTCAATCTTATACACCTTGACCATCATTGCCGTCTCCTGGCTCCAGCATACCGGGCAGGCATGCTTGAAGTCTGATTCCAGCAGAATATTGAAGTTGGTACCCTTGCCATAGGCAATGGGAGCACCCTTTGCCCAGGCGCCGGAGCAGGCGGATATGGCTATCGTCTTGGGGTGCTGACCCTGCATCGTCTTGAGGGTGCCGGTAGTCTTCCGCCCGTATGGCGACTCAAGGCAGATAAGGTCTCCGTCTTTAAGTCCCTTCTCCTCGGCGGTAGCCGCGTTCATGGTGATATTGTAGGTGTACGGATTAAGTCTGCTTACCTCGTCGAGCCAGGGCATTTCCATAGTGTAGGTGCCGTTGTGGACTATATCCCGATAGGAGAAGCTGTACAGGTCATACTCATCAGTAACCTCTTTGCCTACCTGCGGAGTGAAGTAACTGATGAGAGGCGTAAATTGCTCCCATTCGAGCTCTATACCCGCCTTCTCGGCGTTCTCCATGATTCCTTCCTTCAGCTCGGCGATGTGCTCCATGTAGATGGGTATCCTGACATCCACGTACCATCGCCAGTAAGCCTCCTTGACCTGCTTAGGCCAGCTAACACCACCGTGTTTCGAGATGTACTTCAGGTCATGCTTATCGCCGAAGTAGAACTTGAAGGCGCGGTCCATCATCTCGGGATAGGTAATCTTCTCATCAGGTTTTATCAGCTGGGTTACCTTCTTCGGGTCTATCTGCTTGACATCCCTGACACTGGCGATGTCGCCGCTTATCAGCGCCTCGCCGCCAAAGCTGGAGAAATAGACATTGTAGTATTGATTCATCTCTCCTCTCATGTCTATTCTATCCGCCAGGTCCCAGAGGGCCTCAACCTTATTCCTCCGCTCATACTGGGGCTGAACCACAGGCTGCCTTATCGGGAAAGTCCAGCCTTCCATGCCTATCGGGTGGTTAAAGAAGGGACCATGCGTTCCAAAGAGACAGTAAGCTTCCAGGGGGTGGCAATCGGGGAGGACAATATCGGCAAAGCCCTCCATGAACTCGTTGGGTAGAATATTAAAGGATACCGTGAAGGGTATTTTCTTAAAGAATTTCTCGGCTATCTCGCGATTCTGGGTGCTGCGGATCATGTTGGCGCCGAAAATCATGGCTATTTCTATCTCGTATGGGCGACCCAGCTTATCCCAGTATTTATCAAAATCAGAGGTTACCGGCTGGGGAGAAAATGAGGCCGTGGGCACCATCTCCTTCATGAGAAAAGTATCGGGCACCTTGGACTCTTCCACCGGCCAAGGCTTATGCTCCATGAAGGTCCCGGCCGTCAGCATGCCGTCTTTGCAGGCGTACGGTATAACCTTGAACCTGCCTGTTTCCGGATGCCCTGCAACGTATGCCGGCCAGCCCAGCGTCCCACCGGGGACATCCATGGCGCCGACGATGGCGTTGAGCAGGCACATCGCACAGTAGCTCTGTGCCGAATTGGTGTGCCCCTGCCCACCACGGAACATGACGGCGGCTACCGGCCGGAGGGGAAGCTTTTCTCCCTCGATTTCAATGGTAGCTCCCACCATGGCTGCCTCAGCCCACTCGCTGGCGATGCGGCGGATGGTTGCCGCCGGCACGGTGCTCTCTTTTTCAGCCGCTTCTGGCGTGTACTGCTTCATATGGTCTTTGACCAGCTGGAATGACGGGTGGCATTTGACACCGTTAACCTCGTATTCACCGAGGATGGCGAAATCGCCGATGGTGGGGTCATCAAATGTCTTGGCTTTCCCGTCGCCTGCATCCCAGACCATGGGCTTATTGGTCTCTTTATCCCTGATATAGAGCTCGTCCGGCCCGATGAGGTACGGCCCGTTTGTCTTCTTTTTAATGAACTCGGCATCATATATATTCAGCTCATTAAGGATGATATTAACCATCGTCAGGGCGACAATCCCATCCGTGCCCGGCAAAATGGGTATCCACTCGGTGGCCTTGCCTCCGCCGAAGTTACAGATGGGGTCGAAGACGATGTTCTTCATGCCCCTGGCCCTGGCATCAGCCGACAGCCTCATGTTAAAGCCCATGGAATGTCCCGAGCCGGTCCCTTTGTTGGAGCCCATCTGAATAACGTAGTTGCAGTACTTATAGTCGGGAACGATTGACCATGAGGCATGATAGAGGCCAGCACCCATGTGCGAGCCGCTGCCGCAGTGAAGCCCGGCGCCGCCGACGTACCAGTTCTTGGTGCCGAAGACCGCCCCGAAAACGCCGAAGCCCAGGGGCAGGTCCGGTCCGCTGCCCGGCCCGGGCGTGCCGCCGTGAAAGAGCTTATTGGGGTTCTCGGCGCGTATTTTCTTGAGGCGCTCGGCTATCTCGTCGAGGGCTTCGTCCCAAGAAATACGCTCCCACTTGGGGTCTTCGAAAAGTCCCTTTTTCGGGTTGGTCCTTTTCATCGGGTAGTTGATACGGTTGGGGTCATAGAGGGCCTGTATCATGGCTTCGCTCTTGGCGCATATCCCTCCCCGGGGACCAAAGTCGTTGTCAGGCTCACCATTAATTTTCACGATGACACCGTTAACCCGGTGGGCGCGTATAGTGCACTGGCCATAGCAGCCGCCGCAGGTCGTCTTCACCCAGGTATCGTCCCAGATTTCCGGGTTACCCTTTACCGACATACCTCTTACCGGCTTACTTTGAGTTGGTGTAACCATCTGTATAATCCACCTCCTTAGTTATACGGCTTTCTCGCCGCTATTTTCTAATTTATACGATATTGAAAAATTAGTGTAACTCATAAAGAGAATTTTTTACACCAATCCGGGATATTTTTAAGGCTTATTGCTTCCAGACAACCCTCCTTTACTATAAATCACCATGAATAACCGGGATTACTTACTGGCATCGCAAAGGCTCTTGATAAGGGCATACCGCTCATCGGCCACCTTTTGCAGTTCTGCCAGGCCATCTTCTTTCAGGTGGGAGAATTTCCGCATTAACTTCGTTAATTCAGTGACCGGCTTGGGGCTGGCGACCTCATGGGTGAGGCGGAACTTACCATTTTCTGCTTCCCACAGCGGGAAATAATTGGTTCTCACCGCCGCGCGGCACACCTCAATGGACGAGTCAGGTTCTATGCGCCAGCCCATAAGGCAGGGGGCGAAAACATGAATATAAGCAAACCCTTCGTCTTTCTTCTCCTTTGCCTTGAGCAGTTTTTTGGCGAAGTCCTCCAGGTGACTCAGGGTGGCGGTAGCCACATAGACGGCTCCATGCATGGCCATAATGAGGGGCATGTTCTTAGATGGTGTTGGCTTGCCCTTGCCGGCGATACCAACGGGGGTGGTGCTAGTCCAGGCACCCAGAGGGGTAGTGCTGCTTCTTTGATAACCGGTGTTCATGTAGCCTTCATTGTCGTAGCAGATGTAAATAATATTCTCGTTTCTCTCGGCGGCACCGCTGAGGGGCTGGAAGCCGATATCAGCCGCGCAACCGTCGCCGGTGAAGCAGACTATGGTGGCGTCTTTGCCTATCTTCTTATAGTACCTGGCAAGGCCGGTGGCGCTGGAGGGGACTCCGGTCATCAAACAGCTATAATAAGTCATACGATGCCATGTCCCTACGTTCTGTCCGTAAAAAACCGGGGCAGAGCAACCGGGGCAACCGACAAGCACCATATCCTTTCCCAGAACTTTCGGCACAAATCTGGCGGTGAGTTCCAGAGTACAGCCGGGACACCAGGCAACGCCTCCTGCATACAGCTCCTCTTTTTCGCGGAAATAGTCAAAAATCTTGTTTCTTTTCTTCGTTCCTTCTACCATTTTCTTATTCCTCCATCGGTATCCAGGTTACTTCCTGGTAGGGCTTGCCCTGTGCGGCGGCGCTTACTTCATCTATCACTCTCTCTATATGTGGTATGGTTATATCCAAATTAGCCAGCCCATCGATATAGCTCAGCATGGGTATGATGCCAATTTCCGGCGTAAGTGCTCTTATCTCCATATACATGGGCCCGCAGTTCCAGCCGAAACCAACACTCCGGTCAATGACCCCTATTGCCTTCTTCCCCTTGAGGGCTTCGGCTAGCCGCTTACGAGGAAAGGGACGGAATAATCTTAACTTAACCAGGCCCACTTTTATTCCCTCTGCCCTTTTAGCGTCAACCACCGTCCGTGCCGTCCCGGTGGCACTACCAGAGGTTACCAATACTATCTCTGCGTCCTCAGTGCGGTACTCCTCTATCTGGCCTCCGTAGCTTCGCCCAAAAATTTCCCCGAACTCCTTGTCTATCTCATCCAGCTTTGCGGTTGCGCGTTCCAGAGCTGCACAGTGTTTGTAGCGAAGCTCCATAAACCCTATCTCAATACCGTGGGTGCCGCAGCTCAGAGGTTCTCCCGGAACCAGCCTGGGACGCTCCGGTTGCTGCTTTAAAGGTGCCAGGAACTGGTCGGCATCTTCCCTCTCCGGGATTTCCACCGCCGTTGCCAGGTAGGAAAGATAAAACCCGTCGTAGTTCACCATCACCGGAAGCTGGATATCAAAGTCTTCCGCCAGCCGAAAGGCCATTATCACCGAGTCAAGGATTTCCTGGCAGTCCTCCACTATTATCTGAATCCATCCTGTATCTCTCATGCTGATTATGTCCTGCTGACCACCGGAGACGGCCAGGATGCCCGGCGTCTCCCGGTTGGCGATAGCCATCACCACCGGGGCCCTGAAGCCAGAGGCTTGCTGGACAGCGTCATACATGAATACAAGACCCCAAGAGGACGTGGCGGTGAAAACCCGGCCACCGGCCATGCTGGCGGCAGTGACGACGTTCATCGCCGAATTTTCTCCCTCTACTTCTACCATCTCAGTATCCACGAGTCCATCAGCACGGAATGCGGAAAGCTGTTCTGCCACCTCACTCATTGGAGTTATGGGGTATGAAGTTGCTACATCCGGCCGGCAAAGCATAGCCCCGTAGGCGGCGGCGGCATTGCCGGTTATTACCCTGACCTGACCTTTTTGAGCTTTAGCCATCGGTGAATTCTCCTTCCGGAACCATAGAAATTACGTCTCGCGGGCATTCTTTAGCACAGACACCGCAGCCTTTGCAGTAAGCCAGGTCAACCTCGTAATAGTCTCCCATGTCTTTCATGCACTGCGGGGGACAGTAGAGCGCGCAGAGACCGCAGTAGTTGCACTTCTCTTTATCCAGTACCGGCCTGGCCGTCCGCCAGCTCCCGGTGTCCATGCAAAGGAGCCCCTCATTGGCGTCAGACCAGGCGTTCTCGGTCTTTAAGATGAATTTATGCTTTATTACCATCGGATTACCTCCACTTCGCGGTAGCCTCTCTCGACACTCTTCAGATTTCTCTCAAGGATGGCGCCGCTGAGATAGTCCGGCAGGCAGGACAGAATTGACTTCAATTCCAGCCAGCCGGTAGCGGCGGCAAAGGCGCCGAGAAGGCAAGTATTGGGAACATCCCGGCCGACTTCCTCAATGGCTATCCGGGTGGCGTTGACCACGCCGCCTATCTTGAGGTTTTCATCAGGCTGTTCGGTTAACTTCTTCGGGCTGTTCAGAATGAACACGCTTTCCGGCTTCAACCCCGTAAACAGGGTGGGGAGAGTTAGCAGGCCGGGGTCAATGACTATCAGGCAATCAGGGGTGTAGATTTGAGTTTTTTCCCGAATAGGTTTGTCATCAAAGCGAGTGAAAGCCACTACTGGTGATCCCCGTCTTTCAAAACCGAACATGGGAAAGGTAGCCACCGACTTGCCCTCGAGAACGAAGGCGCTGGCCAGCATCCTGGCCGCCATAACGCCCCCCTGCCCGCCACGTCCGTGAATCCTAATCTCTTTCACAGTTACATAATCCCCTCTTCATTCGTATTCAGCGCAGACAGTCCCCGGTTGCGCTGTGAAACCACGATTTTTATTAAAATTATTCGCGAAGCTTTCCGTTGCCGGCGGTCCTGGCGAGCCGGGGAGACAGGCTCTCTCTAATCGTCCTCATAATACCTACTAAAGCTTCAATCTGCTCTTTGTCTAGGCAGGACAAAACCTCACGGCTTAACTCCTGGGCGACGGGATTCAGCTGATTGGCTTCCTGCCAGCCTTTATCAGTGATGACGACTTTCACGGACCTGCGGTCGTTAAGCGATGGCTCCCGGCGGACAACTCCCTGCCTTTCCATGGTATTAATAACCGCCGTAATGGAATTCTTTTCCCGGAAGACGCTCTCCGCGATTTCCGACGGCGTCATCTCGCCGCCGTTCTTGAACAGCGTACTCATGATGTGAAATCTGATGAGGGTGGCGTGGTAACGTCTTAACTCTACTTCAAGATACCGCGCCAGCACCTCGAAAGACATGAGGATGGATAATAAGGTGCCCAGCGGGGTTTTGTCGGTTCTCTTGCTTACTTCACTGATGGTCATGCTTTTTCCGAGGGGTAACTACGAAGCGTCAAATTAAGTTCTATACAGAATTATTCTATAACTATTGCCAGTCGATGTCAACAAAAAATAACAGTCAATCTCTTTTAATAGCGTTATTACCGGGTGTATATAACGGTACGGTTTTGTTCCATATGGAATGAACGATTCTTTTCTAATGCGGCCAAAAGTAACTCTCCGCAGGCGCATCATTTGCCAACACAGGCTATTTTTGAGTATATTATATCTGGCTGATAGCGTCCCAGTCCCGTGACTGATAAGTAATAGATAGGAGAGGTGCGTGCCATGAATAGCGGCGAATACTGGAACCCCCTACTGGAAACACTGCCCCGGGAAAAACTCCAGCGACTGCAATTGATGAAGTTCCGGGAGATTTTTACCTGGGCCTACGAACACTCCAAGTTTTACCACAAGCTCTACAGTGATGCCGGCATAGAACCGGGCGATATCAAGACATTCGACGATGTAAAAAGAGTTCCCAGGATAGAAAAATCCATGATGAGAGACATCCAGGGTAAAGACCCCTTCCCGTACGGCGATATCCTGTGCGTCCCTCTGGAACAGGTGACGGATTACCGCCAGACCAGCGGCACGACGGGGCAACCCATTTACCAGGCCGATACCTGGCAGGACTGGGAATACAGTACCGAGTGTTACGCCTACGCGCTGTACGCCCAGGGCTACCGGAGCCGCGACCGGCTGTTCGTGCCCTTCGGTTATAATATCTTTATCGCCTTCTGGGCCTACCACTACGCCGGCGAGAAGCTGGGCTGCGAGGTGATTCCCGGCGGCGTCCTGAATACCGAGGCACGCATATTAAAGATGCAGGAGCTGAAAGCCACGGCGATGGGGGCCACGCCGACCTACGTGCTGGGCATGGCGGAGACGGCCAGAAAGATGGGCATAGACCCTCCTAAAGACCTGTTCATCAGGAAAATCACGGTGGCGGGAGAGCCCGGGGGCAGCATCCCGGCCACCCGGAAAAGGATGGAGGAGGCCTGGGGGGCCAAGGTCTACGACCAGGTGGGCAGTACGGAAATCGGCCACTGGGGCTGGGAATGCCAGCACCAGTCCGGCCTGCATGTTAACGAGGCGCACTTCCTGGTGGAAATTGAAGATGTTGATACGGGCGAACCCATCACCGGGCCCGGCAAGAGGGGCAAGATGGTGGTGACGTCCTTCACCCGCCAGGCGCAGCCCTGCATCAGGTTCGATGTCAAGGACTTGATTCAGTGGAACACGCAGCAATGCGATTGCGGGCGGACATTCCGGCTGCTGGAGGGCGGCCTTAAGGGGCGCACCGACGACATCACCAAGGTCAAGGGCGTGCTGCTATCGCCGATGTCTATCGAGGAAGTGGTCAGGGACATACCGCAGTTGAGCAACGAATACCAGGTGGTCGTCACCAAGAAGGGTGACATCGACGATATTACGCTAAAAGTGGAAATAATCCCCGAGTACAAGGACGACGAGGCCGCCATCAGGGCGGTGCTGACCGACCAGCTTAGAGTGAAGACCAATCTGGGCTATAACATAGAATTTCACGAGTACGAGAGCCTGCCCCGGTCCCAGACCAAGAGCCGCCGGTTCCAGGACCAGAGGCCCAAACAACATTAGGAGTATGACAATGGCACAGGAATACGATATCAAAGGGATGGTGGAGAAAATCCGGGCCCTCAGGAAGAACGCCGAGGAGCTGAAGGAAATTTCCGGCGGTATTCAGGCCGTGGACCGGAATGCCGACCGCATCCTGGCCAACGTGAAGATGCTGGAAATATCCGTAAGCGACGTGGCGGAGGTGCTGGGGAAGTAGAGGGGTTGCCCCTTCAGCCAAAAGGCCAGACTGTTACCAACCACTGATGAAGCTGCGGGGTATCAGCCGCAGCTTTCATTTTTATTCGTATCACCCTACAGGATTATCCGTAGAGAAAAGTTATGCAGGAATATACCGAAAGACTAGGTTCCGCACCCCTGGGCAGGCTGCTTCTCAAGTTAAGCCTGCCGAGTATAGCCGGAATGATAACCATGAGTCTCTATAATATCGTTGACACCTTCTGGGTTGCCCGGTTGGGTCACGAAGCTATCGCGGCATTGACGATAGTATTTCCCTACCAGATTCTGTTTATTGCCGCAGGGGTAGGCACTGGTGTCGGTATCGGCGCTCTCGTTTCCCGGCGATTTGGTGAGAATAATATCGAAGCCACAAACCACGTGGCCGGCCAGATATTCTTTTTAAGCGTTTTCTGGGGTGTACTCTTCATGGTGGCGGGCGTTTTCTTCTCAAAAAGCATCCTTACGGCATTCGGGGCTACGCCGGACATCATGGAATACGGCACCCAATATCTGGTAATTATTTCCTACGGAGCACCCCTGATAATCTTCGTTCTGGTGGTGAGTAGCCTTATCCGCGGTTCCGGTGACGCCGTAAAGCCAATGATTATCATGATTGCCGCGAGCGTGATAAATATTATCCTGGACCCGGTGTTGATTATCGGCCTCGGGCCTTTCCCGGAAATGGGTATTCGTGGAGCGGCGCTGGCGACCATCATCGCTCAGTCGATAGGGGCGGTGCTCGCTCTCTATTACTTCCTGGCCCATAAAACCTCTTACCGGATACGGGTAAGCCACCTTCTCCCTAATATGCCCATCCTGCGTGATATTTACCGCGTCGGGGCCCCATCGTCGATAATGGAATTGACAGAGAGCCTGGCCTTCATCCTGTTTAACAGAGTGGTGTCTACCTACGGGTCAATTGCCATCGCGGCGGTAGGCCTGGCCATCCGGATTTCCGACTTTGCTTTCATGCCGATTATCGGCGTCTCCAACGGGCTGCTGCCTATCGTCGGCTTCAGTTTCGGCGTTAAAAATTTCAAACGCCTGTGGCGGGCGGTAAAGTTGGCCTCGGTCGGTATCGCGCTGTTCCTTACCGTGGCTACCGTATTCATAGAGATATTTACTCCCCAGCTTATCAGTATCTTCAACGACGACGTCGAATTACTTGAGGTAGCCGTACCTTCAATGCGTATATTACTGTCCACGATGCTGTTTATAGGTCCCAATATCATGTTTGTCACCGCATTCCAGGGGCTTTCCAGGGGGACGATGGCCTTGATTCTTTCTCTGGTGCGCCAGTTCATCCTGTTTGTCCCGCTACTGTATCTTTTCTCCCATCTATTCGGCATGTACGGAGTCTGGTATTCACTACCGGCCTCGGATACCCTGGGCTTTCTGGTGGCATACGGGTTTATCTATGTGGAATACAGGAGGCAGAAAAAGAGCGGTTACTGGACGGATATTTCCGCGACGGATAGCGTATAATTACCTGATTAAGCAATCCCAAATAATCTCACGGCACTCTCCGTAGTCACTTCGGCAATTTCAGCTTCGCTCAGGCCCTTTAACGCCGCCCCCCCCACAGCGACCAGAGTACATCTGCCGGGCTTGTAGAACAACGCGGAAGCCGCCAGAAAAAAGGCGGCGGCAAACAAAAAGACACGACTATTTTTCATTATTAACCCCCAGGTAAATTACACTCTGTTTTTATAGTATCATGATCTCCGTCCGGCCAACAGGAAAGTTGACAAAACCACGTTAAAAGAGCTAAAGTGGGGCCAGCTGGCATGTTTCTGGACAGGCGGCACACGGATGAGAAGTTGTAGGTGCCTGGCTTTAGCGGGGCTTATTCTGGCATTACTGATATTGATTGGAGCCTGCAAGTCGGCTCCGGCCATCCCCCGGACGCCGGAACCCTCTCCCGCGGCGGTAACAGAACCAGCCCCTCAAATAACCGCTCCCCGGGAAACCACCCCCGAGATTGCTCCTGAGCCACCGGCAGCTACGCCCGAAACCCCACCCTCTCAGTCGAAAGAGTCGCCGCCGCCATCGGTAGAGCCGACCGTCATATCCGAAGAGTTCTGGCAGACTTTCCAGAGCCGCTTCGGTTTTATGCCGGCCTTCCTTGATTTTCAAAGCGCCCGTGATGCCGGCGGCGCTTATGACCGACCCCACTTCGAGCTGTTTCAATGGGGCATGATTGAAAAAGAACCCGGATTTTTCGACTTCTTCGAGACGGATAACTACGTCCGGCAGGCCCAGTCTCACGGTATGCATATCCTGGCGAACATCCAGCCCTTCGCCCACTGGGACCAGGCGCAGTGCCACCAGGATTTACTTCCACCGGACCAGCCCGGAGACCCCCGTTTTTTCACTACCAAGGGCAAGCCCTGTGACATGGAGGGATATAAAAACTTTGTTATTAAACTTGTGGAAAGGTACGACGGCGACGGCATCGACGATATGCCGGGTCTGACCTTCCCCATCAAGCACTGGGAAGTAATGAACGAGCCGGAATTCAGTACGGGAATGCTCATCTTTTTCCAGGGTGACGCTGCCGACTACTTCGAAATATTGAAGACCACCCATGAAGCTGTTAAATACGCCGACCCCGAAGCTTACGTGGTGCAGGGAGGCATGGCGGGGATGATGGAAATAGACATCACCTTCTGGCAAGAGGTCTTCGACCTGGGCGGTGCCGACTACCTAGATATCATGAATATGCATTCCATCGGCCACGGCGAGCATCTGAATATCCCCGCCTTTAGGCAATTCCTGGACAGCAACGGAATTCAGGGTAAGCCGATATGGGTAACCGAGGTGCAGTATCAGCAGTCCCATGAAACACAGGACTATAACAACGAGGACTTCGCGGAAATACTGGCCCGCAGCTATATCTTTGCCCTGGCCAACGGCGTGGACAAGCTTTTTTACGTCAATATCAAGATGCCGCCGATATTCGGCGGAGGCGGGCCACCCTTCGACGAGAGGTCAGCATTAATAAAGGATAACGGCGAGAAATCCGCCCTCTTCCATGCTCACGCGACCATTGCCGGGATACTGGGAGACCTGAGCGAAGACGACACGGTAGAAATAATCAGGGAAAGAGTGGGCAGCTGGCATATCGAGGCGGGGCAATATAAATTCGTTATCCAGGGCAGGACGGTTTACGCCCTCTGGGGCAGCGGCTCCCTGCCCGCGGAAATAACCGGAGAAGTCAGGGTAATCGACATCACCGGTGCCGAGAGGGTAGCCGACGCCGCCTCGCTGCGGTTGAGCGACAGCCCGATATTCGTCCTGCCCGAGTAGACGTAGCGCATACCCGCCGTCTTCTGATAAAATCCTTACATGAGTCGCGTCACCATGTTCACCGGCAAGGGAGGAGTCGGCAAGACGACCTGCTCCGCCGCCACGGCGTTACACCATGCCGCTTCGGGGCCGACCCTGACCATCTCCACCGACGCCACGCCTTCGTTATCGCACATCTTCGAGGTAGCCGATAAGCAAAAACCCGCCCGGGTCATGCCGCGCCTCT
>JAUWZF010000125.1 GCA_030615475.1 Dehalococcoidales bacterium
CGTGATTTCCGTACGCCAGAAGAGGTCGTTGATTGATACCGGAACAGTAACACCGGGGGCCGTGGGCGCGAAGAAAAGGACAGTGCCGCCGCGCTCCACCGACACCAGCGCCTGGTTTACAGCCGTGACGGCTCCGGTGCATACGATGACGAGGTCGGCCAGCCGGCCGTCGTTCAGCTCGCGCAGGCGGTCGGGTGAAAACTCACCGGCGCTAATCGCCACGTCGGCCCCGAACTTCTCAGCCATTTCCAGTCGATAGCTGCTGATATCCACGGCGGCGATAAGGCCGGCGCCGAGCGCCCGGGCCAGCTGCACATGGAGCAGCCCGGAAATACCGCTGCCGATAACGAGGACACTCTGCCCCGGTTGAAGGTTCGCCCTTCTTTGTCCGCGCAGGATACAGGCCAGAGGCTCGGTAAAGGTGGCATCTTCAAAAGATACGTCGTCGGGCAGGAGAAAGACACCGCGGTCAACGTTGATGGCGGGCAGTCGGACATACTCGGCGAAGCCGCCGGGGTCGAAGTTAGTCCGGCGCAGGGTATCGCAGACGGTGGGATTCCCGCTCAGGCAGTAATGGCAGGTGTTGCAGGGCACGTGATGAGCCACGGCCACGCGGTCGCCGACTTTATACGCTTCGACACCCCTGCCCACTTCCACGACCTCACCGGCAATCTCGTGTCCCAATACCAGCGGCGCCCGGTCGAGGCGGTACCACTCCATGACATCGCTGCCGCAGATACCGCTGGCGACCACGCGCACCAGGAGTTCACCCGACCCTATCTTCGGTCTGGGCCTCTCCTCGATACGCACATCCCGGTTGTTATACCATACGGCAACGCGCATTTTATAATCAGATAACCTATTCGTTTTTAACGGTATCGTATATCTCCTGTGCCTGTTCCGGCGTGGCATCATCGTGTACGACGGCGCGTAGCGCCCTAATCATGGCTACCGGGTGCTCGTTCTGCCAGATGTTCCTCCCCAGGTTGACGCCGATGGCGCCCTTCTGGATGCCGTCATGAACGAACTGGAATACCTCAAGCTCCGTTTCCGTCTGAGGCCCGCCCGCCATGACTACCGGCACGGGACAACCATTCACCACTCTTTCGAAGTTCTCGCACCAGTAGGTCTTGACTATCCGGGCTCCCAACTCGGCGGCAATCCGCGAGGCAAGTGCCAGGTAACGGGCGTCCCGTTTGTCCAGTTCTTTGCCCACCGCCGTTACCGCCATGACGGGTATACCGTACTTCTCACCTTCGTTGACAAGCTTTGACAGATTCAATAGCGATTCTTTTTCGTAATCGGTACCGACGAAGATGGAAAGACCCATAGCCGATGCATTAAGACGTATCACCTCGTCAATATCGGTGGTAATGCCCTCATTGGCAAGGTCGGCCCCGACCATACTGGTGCCGCCGGATACGCGCAGGATAATCGGTTTGGTGCCGGCCGGGTTTATTGCCGAGCGCAATACCCCCCTGGTGACGAAGACGGCATCGGCATAGGGCAATATCGGTTCAAGGGTTTCACCCGGTGCTTCCAGCTTCCTGGTGGGCCCCTGAAAATACCCGTGGTCAATCGGCATAAAGAGACAGTGTCCATCCGATTGAATTAATCTTGCCAGACGGTTAGCCATTCCCCATTCCATAATCGGTAACCCTCCTTGTATGCTGATACTACTACATATCTAATTTATGGGATGGGGACTGCTTTGTCAAACGGATTAGCCTTGACATGCCTGCGGGTACATAATATACTCATCGCATAGCGTCACAGGAGGCTGTAATATGAGCATCGTAGGTCTGGTTATCAGCGTGGTTGCGGTGCTTTTTCTGCTCTCCCGTTCAATCGATAAATCCAATCTAATCGTCTGGAATATCTAAAGCCAAGCAGCGAAGATGTTATTGGTAACAGAAGCTAAAAGGCAGGTACACATTGTCACTGAGTTCGGATATTAAAGAATACGCTCTCTGCCTAGGATATGACCGGGTAGGTTTTACCACTGCCGACAGGTTTCCTCTTCTAGAAAAAGAATTAACCGAGCGCTCGCATATGTACGACTGGATGGCATCACATTTTCTGAGGGCAGCTGACCCAAGAAACATACTTCCTGAAGCTCGTTCGATAGTGGTACTTGTCCATGACTACTACAGGCACTCCTATCCCAAGAATATGGTGGGCAAGGTCGGGCGGTTCTATCAGTCCTGGGGCGGTACCCCACCTCAGCCCATTCATCAGGCACGTAATCGCTTACTGGGAGAGTTTTTGGGGAGCCAGGGTTGCCGCGTGGGGCTAGGATTACCAAGTCGGCCTTCGGGTGCCCGCGCCGGGGCAACGAACTACGGTAAAAACTGTTTTGCCTTTGCCGAAGGTATCGGCTCCTTTATCAACATCATTGCACTGGCGATAGATAAAGAACTTGAATATGACACACCGACATTAGATGTCAGGTGTCCTGAGGCATGTACTTTATGTATTGATTCCTGCCCAACTGGGGCTCTTTATGAGCCACTCAGGATGAATCCCTACCGCTGCGTAACTTTCAATACTTACGCCATACCAGGGTCATACTTCGGACAGGGGCAAGAGGTATTGCCCCTCGAGCTGAGGGAGGGCATGGGTACCTGGGTTTTTGGCTGTGATGTCTGTCAACAGGTATGTCCCCGCAATCAGGCTAAACTCAAGGCAAAGCTACCGCCAAACGCGTATCTGGAATATATTGCTGATGATTTTCACCTGGAGAGACTGCTGAACATTACCAACGAGCAACATCATAGAATGTATAACTTACTGGCAATTAACTATATCAATGACAAACGGTACATCCGCAGAAATGCAGCGGTAGCCCTGGGCAATCAGGGCAATAAGGGAGCCGTCCCGGCATTGATTCAGGCAATGCAGGACCCGGATGAACTGATTCGCGGTCACGCCGCCTGGGCACTAGGCAGGATTGGCGGTAGCCAAGCAAAACAAGCTCTGGAAGCAAGCCTGTCTCAGGAAACATCTGAGTACGTGATTGGAGAAATTAAGGCTGCATTGGCAGCATCTTAACAAAGACAGCTGCTAGACATTGTAGGTAAGGCAATATAGCTGTTACAGTACAGGCTAACTAATCCACCTTCTTAAACCGACTCCGTTTCGGGGTCTACCATGAGATGCCCATACTTCGTTTACGCAACCAGTTTCTTGATGGCATCGACAATGTCAGAGGTACGGGTGCCAGGACCGAAGATAGCCTTTATGCCGATTTTCTCCAGGGCGGGGATATCATCCTCGGGGATAATGCCGCCGGCGACCACCAGGACATTGGTCATGTCCTTTTGCTCCAGCCCCTCCATAACCTCCGAGAAGAGCTCCAGGTGGGCACCGGATAGACAGCTCAACCCGATGACATCCACGTCTTCCTGGAGGGCCGTCTGGACAATCATCTCCGGGGTCTGGCGGATACCGGTATAGATGACCTCCATGCCGGCATCGCGCAGGGCACGCGCCACCACCTTGGCCCCGCGGTCATGGCCGTCCAGACCCGGCTTGGCTACCAGCACCCGTATCTTTTTCCGGCTCATAAAAAGCTACTCCCGAGTTTACTATTAAAGTCCCCTGTCATTCTGGCGAAGGCCAGAATCTACACCCCTTATCCCCACCACTGGATTCCCGCTTTCGCGGGAATGACAATAACATACAACTACTCCCCTTCTTTTCCGGGCTGGACAAGCTCGACGAGCACCCCGTTGACCGTTTTGGGGTGGAGAAAAGCGATTTTCCCGGCCACTCCTTCTCGCCCCTGTTTATCGATAAGCTGGACTCCCTTTTCCTCCATATCCTTTAAATCGGCATCGATGTCATCAACTTCTAGGGCGATATGATGCAGGCCTTCACCGCGCTTTTCCAGGAACCTGGCCACGGCGCTATCGGGCCCCATCGGCTCAAGGAGGTCGATTTCCACTTCGTCGCCGATTTTAAAGATAGCCTCGGTCACCCTCTGGCAGGGGGCTTCCTCAATATGCGCCTTGAGCCCCAGCAGACGCTCGAAGAGAGCCACGCTTTCTTTCAGATTATTAACGGCAATGCCGACATGGTGGACTCTTTTAATCATCGTCTATCGTTCTCCCTGTTTACCGCCTAAAAAATGAGGGATTCCCTCTGCACGCCGAACACCTCGCGGAGGGCGTCGCAAATTTCTCCTACCGTAGCATAGGATTCCACGCACCGAATAAAAGCGGGCATGGTATTTTCAGAACTCCGGGCGACTTTTTTCAGGTTTTCCAGAGAAGCCTTTACATCGGCGGCGTTGCGTTCTTTTTTCATTTTATTCAGCCCGGCTACCTGCTTTTTAGCTTCGGCGAGGCTGACGCGGACGAGCCCTTTTATTTTGGAATAAGGGGTGGCGAATTTGTTCACGCCCACGATAACTCTTTCTTCCGCTTCCACTTCCTTCTGGTAACGGTAGGAGCTTTCCTGTATTTCCCGCTGCTGGAAACCCTTACCGATGGCCGCCAGAGCCCCACCCAGAGAATCGATTTTAACGATATACTTCTCCGCCGCTTCGACCATGTCCCTTGTCAGGCTCTCCACCATCCACGCCCCACCGAGCGGGTCTACC
>JAUWZF010000215.1 GCA_030615475.1 Dehalococcoidales bacterium
CTTAACGGTCAGGTCCACGCAATCCTTAATTTGCTTGAGGTCGGTGATATCACACTTTACGAAGATAGCTTCCTTGCCTTTTTTGCTGGCCTCCTCGGCGGTTTTCTTCCCTTCCTCCTCTTTAACGTCGGCGATAACGCAGTTACAGCCCTCCTCGGCGAAGATGAGGGCGGTAGCTCTGCCCATCCCCGTGGCGCCGCCGTTGATAATAGCAACTTTGTCGGGTAGTAATAACCTATTCATATTTTTCCTCCTCGTAATATTTTTCTACAGTTTAAAACGATACCCGGACAAGTTAAAATGGAGTATATCTATAGCGTAAGTCATAAAACGACTGAACAAACTCTTAACGGCGCACATATTATAAACCTTAGCGCTCATGATATCAATAACGACTTCAATCTGCCTTGTGCATCATTTTTCCAGCGTGATATAATCGAAAACGGAAAGGGAGGTAGCTATGGGTGTAAAAAAACCGGACTATTCCATATTTGATAAATTCAATTTTGAAAGGAAACCCGTCGGCGTCAAGTACTCGCTGGGCAAGCCGGAAGGAATAAAGCCGACGGACAAGCTCCTGGCAATTTGTGAGCTTCTGGCAGAGGCCCAGACCAGCGAACCTTTTTACGTCACCGCCGACAACATCCAGTGCGGCGGGGCGGTGATGGGAACACAGGAATATCCGCCGATAATGTACAGCGGGCAGATAGGACCGATGTTTTCCATGTTTAAAACCCCGGGCGCCAACCGGAGAATCTACGACTACGTTCCCCATCTGCCCAAGGACTCCGTCAAATATATAAGCTACGCTACCGTTGACCAGATGACATTCGACCCCGACCTGCTGATTATTACCGCCAACACGACTCAGGCGGAAATTATACTCAGGGCCAGCAGCTACTCCGACGGCAAGATGTGGCACAGCAAGGGAACGACATGCCTGGCCTGCGCCTGGATATACGCCCACCCGTACCTGAGCGGCGAAATAAACTATACCATCAGCGGTCTCGGTTACAGCATGAAGGCAAGACAGGTATTGCCCGAAGGGCTGTTTATTATTACCTTCCCCTTCGATACCATCTCTTCCCTGATTGAAAACCTCAATGACATGGAGTGGGAACCCTACTGGTTTAACCTGGGCAGAGACGGATTCATCGAAGAGGTACAGAAAAGAGATAAAGAATTAACCCAGCAACTATCCATGGAACATATAAAAACAACAAAAGCCCTGAAAAGAAACAAGTAAGTCCATTAATCAACACCATAACTAAAACGGCACTGGAGTTTATGTTCCCAGTGCCGTTTTGAATTACGGGTTGGTAGTATACCGATGCTATTTCACATCAATGCCGGGCAGTACAGCGCCCTGCTTGACCAGAGTCTTTTGCAGTATTTTGTAATCCAGCTTCCTCAAGCTGATGCCCTGTTTTACCGCCAGAGCGGCGGCCGTCCCGGCGGCTTCTCCCATGGCGCAGCAGTGCGGTATCAGATTCATGCTATCATTGGCAATTTTATCCGATGAGAAACTGCGGCCCGCTACCAGCAGTCCCTCCACCCTTACCGGCACCAAAGCACGGTAAGGAATATACGAGCAGGTATCGCCTGACGGGGGGCCTATCTTGGGAATCACGGCTATGGTATCGTCGAATTTCCTGCTGGAATTCATATCATCCCCGGTGACAACATACTCCCCGACGAGTCGGCGGCTGCCCCGCGTTCCCGTCTGTGAAGCCGTATCCAGGATAAAGCTGTTCTCAAATCCGGGGAAATTCTTCCTCATGAAGTCATGCCCGATACGCATCATCCTGCGCACGCTGACCTCCAGTTTGGTAAGGTCTTCAACATTGGTTGAACTCAAGCCCGGTATCCAGTTGTTCACCCAGACAACGTCGTTACGATGTCCCGCTATGGGCAAAAAGAAAGTACCGGCCGCTTTACCGAGTTCTCCCATGAGTTCCTGTACTTTCTTCGGGTCTTTTTCTCTAAAATCGTTATACTTCTTGAAATCACAGTTCCCTACCCGGAAAACCAGCGCCAGCATGGACCTCCTGAGCTTGGGGTCGATGGCGCCATCGAATTCCGCCCCGGCGGACGGCAAAAGGTCGCCGTCACCGGTGCCGTCGATGATAACCTTACCTAGCACCGCCTGCCGGCCCGACTTGCTTTCAAAGATAACGCCCCTGACGGCGCCCTTATCGACAATGGCCTGCGTGCCCCAGGAGTGGAGAGAGAGCTTGACCCCCGCTTCTTCCACCATGTCGTTCATGACGCATTTCAGCATTTCCGGGTCTACGGTCCAGGTCAGCCGAATTTTGCCGTCAACCACGGTGGAAAAGTGGTTCTTCCAGCGTTCCAGCACCCTGGGGTCGGTCGAACCAATCTCTTCCCGCCCGGGACCGACGTAGCCGCCGGGGATTTTTTCCAGTCTGTCCTGCCATTCCTGGCAGAGACCGGCTATCTGCTGCTCTTTACTGCCGTCGCTCATATGCGGGATGAGGATAACCAGCCCGCCGCTGGCCATGCCCCCCAGGTGCCCGTATCTTTCGATAAGAATCGTCCTGGCACCATTCCGTGCGGCGGCTACGGCTGCCGAGTGACCCCCCGGACCACCGCCGACAACGACGACATCAGCTTCATGGTAGACGTTAATTTCCCGGGACGGCTCGGTAATCGTTCGGGGAGATGAACCGGTACTCATAATTTTACCCTCCTTGACAGTGTTCAGTAATTTTTCGGTGTCATTCCCGCGGAAGCGGGAATCCAGGGGGGAGTGGTGGGCTGGATTCTCGGGTCAAGCCCGAGAATGACATTATTGAACAAACTCGAGATAACGCGCCATCTCTATCTTACTCTCAACCCGGCTATTCGAAGGCGTATAACTTGCCATCATGTGAACCGACATATACCGAATCGCCAGCCACGGCGGGGGAAGAGGTGATTTTATCTCCGGTAAGGTAGTCCCAGAGCTTATCGCCGGTAGCTCTATCCACGGCG
>JAUWZF010000050.1 GCA_030615475.1 Dehalococcoidales bacterium
CTGGCGGTCGCCATCTGCCACGTGCAGGAGATGCACCTGAATAACCTGCGGGCCGGACGGGGGGAAGGACAATGATAGCCAGCCTCAGTGGTAAACTGGAGTCGGTCAGCGGCGACGGGGCGATTATTAACGTGGGGGGCGTCGGGTTCCAGGTGTCCATGCCCACCACCGCCCTGAGCGCGCTGGGAAAACCCGGCAGCGACGTTAAAGTCTATACCCACCTCCACGTGCGCGAGGACAATCTCTCCCTTTACGGCTTCGCCTCCGCCGATGAACTGTGGCTTTTCGAGACGCTTTTAGGTGTTACCGGACTGGGCCCCAAGCTGGCTCTGGCGATGCTCTCGGCGCTGAGCCCGGAGCAGATTACCATGGCTATCGCCACCGGCAGCATCGACATGCTGAACATGATACCGGGCATCGGCAAGAAGGTGGCCAACCGCATCATCCTGGAGCTCAAGGAGAAAATCGGCGCGGGTTGGATTGCCACTCCCGCCACGCAGATGGCCCAGGAAAACACCGACGTCCTGACGGCGCTGACATCGCTGGGCTATTCCGCCGCCGAGGCCATGAAGGCCGTCGCCAGCCTCCCCACCGACCAGGACCTCGACCTGGAGGAGAAAATCAAGCTGACCCTGCAGTACTTCGGGAGTAAGTAATGAAAGCATCCGAGGGGAAAATCGGGCGGGTGTTCGTGCTCAGGCTTGAGAATGATGATGTCGTGCCCGCCTGCATCGAGCGATTCGCCAGGGAGAAGTCAATAAAAGTCGGGCACGTTATCCTCATCGGCGGCGTCGGGTGTGGTGAGGTCGTCGTCGGTCCCCGCAATTCAGAGGAAATGCCCCCCAACCCCCTGCTGTTGCCCGTCGACGGGGCGCACGAGGTGGTGGGGCTGGGCATCATCGCCCCGGACAAAGACGGCAGGCCAGTGCTGCACATCCACGCCTCGCTGGGACGGGCGGGCAAGACCCTGACCGGCTGCCTGAGGCCGGGCGTGAGCACCTGGCTGGTGGGCGAGGCCATCATCTACGAGATTACGGGCACCAGCGCCAAACGCCTGCCCGACGATGAGAGCGGGTTTGATTTGCTGGAGGTGTGAGGGGAGTGGGGAGAAAACAGCTATTCTTATGCGCTTATGCCATTTAATGCTTTATTATAACCCAAAGCAGTTAACTTATATCCCTTTTGCTTATTCCCCTCGATATGTCTTTTAGTATACGCTGACGAAATAACATTAGACACCGTAGATCTCGCACGCCTATCCATGTCTATATTAATCTGGGATATATATACATACTCTGGAAAATAATGGAATAATAAGGTCAACAATTCATTTTCTGCTGTACCTGCCTTAAGAACTAGCCTCTTTTCCCCAAAATCTTCAACCAATGGATTTACAGGTATCTGTATGACTTCTATTATTTTACCTGCGGTCATCATATCACTTGAAAGTACTTGCCTTACAAGTTCCGATAATATCCACTGGCTACTTGAATATAGATATTTCAAATCGTATATATTCGGATCAACTTCACCTTTATGAGCAATACTACGCTTATTCCTTAGTGTATAACTTGCTCTTGCTACACGTGACAACGTTATTCGTAAATCATCCGATAAATTTGCTGGTTGGCTTTCCAAATTCTTCAAGTAGCTATCTACATTAGGAGCTTTATCGTAGCTACCTCTGTCAAGATATTGTAAGACCTGCACTACAGTCTCTATAAACTTTCCTGGAGAAGACCGTTCTAAAGTTTCTGTTGCTAAATCACGCCTTAACTGCATAAAATTATCCACAATATCTTTAGCCAAGTTCTTTGGCAACGAAGCACTCAATTCCTTGACAAGTTCCTCGGAGTTAATCATGCTAAGTCTTTTATAGCCTCAGCTGCTTTTAATTGCCCGGGTACTGTTAGAGCCCATCCATTTACTCTAATTAAAAACAAATTCTTATTATACTTCATGTAAGTAGAGAAGTTAGATGAATCGTAACAGGAGTATGTTTTACATATACCTATTAACTCCTCTTTTAATATCGATGGGTCATTTGATTCAAGTAGACCTTTAACACCTAGTAGCAATGCTAGTTTTACTTGTCTTTTTGCCGCAGTTTTTTCTTTCAAATCTTTTACTATAATCTCATAATCCTGGCCATTACAATGATATACTTGCTGCCATTGCTCTTCTTGTATATTATGTTGTGAAAAGAAGGGCGACTTACTCTTCTGAGAAACATCTTGTTTACTAGACGCATCAACTTTTCCAGGTTCTCCTCTTGTAAGTGCCTCTAAAAGAACCTCAAAACACTTAACTTGATACTTTTCCGGGCAACTATTTGATATTTCTACTACTTTTTCAAGGTTGTCCTTTACCATTTCAAACATATTCCTGCCTCCATAATGATATTTTAACGCCTTTACTTTAATAATAACTTCCCTTTTTTAAAGATATACCTAAAAGAATGTTTTGTCAATAGTCTGTTGACACTCAATTTCTTATTTTTATACGCCCGGCCCTATTGGGGTGTTTAAGAGGGGTGAAACCCCTCTTTTCTTTTTTCCCTCTCTCCTGCTGAAAGCCTTGCCAGGAGAGGGGGATACAGGGGGTGAGGTAAAAATATCCTCTAAGGCTTAGCCCGCAGGTTTTCACCACCCTGCCCACAGAAAGTCATAGAGAGGCGAAGCCTCATACTTTGGCTCAGATATACACTTACTTGCCCAGACCCAATGCGATGAAAATGTCTGTATTGCTTATTATGCCCACGATGTCCCTGCCATCAAAAACCGGGGCTCTCCTTATGCCAGCCCGGTGCATCATCCTGGCGCAATATTTCAAGGCTAAACCAGGTGACACCATAATGAGAGGCCTGGTCATGATTTCAAAGACCCTGACCTCATCAGGGTCCTTCCCGGGGTCAATGACCTTATTGACCACATCTTTGCGCACAACTATGCCCCAGGCATCATCATGGTTGCGCCGATTCACGATTAGACAGGTCACACGGAGTTTCAGCATTAAGCGTACGGCATCGGCTACAGTGGCGTTACCATTAATTCTATCTATCGTCGTTTTCATCACATCGGCCACTTTCATAGACTTTAATTTTTCTACCGATTCCACTGACATTTTCAGCCTCCTTTGTTAATTGACCCCCTGTGTAACGGCTCCTTAATAAACTCCGGTCTTCCTCAGGTATTCAAGCGAGTAAGTACTACAGCCATAGAGTCCCACAGCGGATATATTTCATCAACTATGTAAGCACCTAAAATCCATGCAAATTATCCTTATTTAACCTAGGGGGATTAAGGGGTTCACCCTGAAGGGGTGAGGTAGATAAAATACTACTGCACCGCTTCTATCTATTCCCACCCACCACCCCTATGTTATATACTATTCTGTATGCCAGAATTCAAAATAGTCTCCGACTTCAAAATGACCGGCGACCAGCCCGAGGCGGTGGACAATCTGGTGGAGGGGCTTGAACGTGGCCACAAGCACCAGACCCTGCTGGGCGTGACGGGCAGCGGCAAGACCTTCACCATGGCCAACGTCATCGAGAGGGTGCAGCGTCCCACGCTGGTCATCTGCCATAACAAGACACTGGCCGCCCAGCTCGCCAGCGAGTTCAAGGAGTTCTTCCCGGAAAACGCCGTGGAGTACTTCGTCAGCTACTACGACTACTACCAGCCGGAGGCCTATATCCCCCGCACGGATACCTACATCGAGAAAGACGCCGATATCAACGAGGAAATCGATAAGATGCGCCACGCCGCCACGCGCGCCCTCTTCGAGAGACGGGACGTCCTCATCGTTGCCTCGGTGTCCTGCATCTACGGTCTCGGCGAGCCGGAAGAGTACCGCAGCTTCGTCGTCAGCCTGAAACGGGGCCAGAACTACGGAAGGCAGCAGCTTTTACGGCAGCTCGTCGACATGCAGTACGGGCGCAACGAGATGGACCTGGCGCGGGGCAACTTCCGCATCCGCGGCGACACGCTGGAAATACAGCCCGCCTACGAGGAGCTGGCCCTGCGCATCGAGTTCTTCGGGGACGACATCGAACGTATCATGTCGCTGGACCCGCTGACCGGAGAGCTTCTGAACGAGATGGACTCCGTGGATATCTTCCCCGCCAAGCACTTCGTCACCTCCCACGACAAGCTGATGCAGGCCATCGAAGCCATCAAGGAGGAGCTGGCGGAACAGCTCAAGGAGCTGCGGGAACAGGGCAAAATACTGGAGGCCACCCGAATTGAAGCGCGCACCAACTACGACCTGGAGATGCTGCGGGAGGCGGGCTACTGCACCGGCGTGGAAAACTACTCCCGCCACCTGGCCGGACGGGCGGCGGGCAGTCCCCCGTGGACGCTTATCGACTACTTTCCGGAGGACTTCCTGCTGTTTATCGACGAGTCTCACATGACGCTGCCCCAGATACGCGGCATGTACCGCGGCGACCGCTCCCGCAAGGAGACGCTCGTGGAGTACGGGTTCCGCCTACCCTCGGCGCTGGACAACCGGCCGCTGGACTTCCGGGAGTTCCAGGACCACGTCTGCCAGGTCATCTACACGTCGGCGACGCCCGCCGATTACGAATACGAGCACAGCCAGCAGGTGGTCGAGCAGCTGGTCAGGCCGACCGGCCTCCTCGAACCGGTAATCGAGGTCAAGCCGACGAAGGGGCAAATCGACGACCTCCTGGAGCAGATAAAGAGTCGCGTCGACAAGGAGACCCGCTGCCTGGTGACCACGCTGACCAAGCGCATGGCCGAGGAACTTGCCGACTACCTCGTCGAGATGGGCATCAAGACCCACTATTTACACTCGGAGGTGGACACGCTGGAACGGGTCGAGATACTGCGCGATTTGCGCCTCGGCGTTTACGACGTCATCGTCGGCATCAACCTCTTGAGGGAGGGGCTCGACCTGCCGGAGGTCAGCCTCGTCGCCATCCTCGACGCCGACAAGGAAGGTTTTTTAAGGTCGAAGTGGGCGTTAATCCAGACGATGGGCCGCGCCTCCCGCCATATCGACGGGCAGGTCATCATGTACGCGGACAACATCACCCGCTCCATGCGGGAGGCCATCGACGAGACGCAGCGCCGCCGCCGCATACAGGAGGACTATAACCGCGAGCACGACATCACCCCGCAGGGCATACGGAAGGCTATCCGGGATATCACCGAGCGCGTGAAGGCCGTGGCCGAGACCCGCGCCGCCTACACTTACGAAGCCCCCACCACACGCGAGGACACCATGCGGCTGGTGAAAGACCTGGAGATGCAGATGAAGCAGGCCGCCAAAGCCCTGGAGTTCGAGAAGGCGGCATTAATCAGGGACAGGATAATCGAATTACGCAAGGAGCTGGTGATAGAGGATGGACAGCAGTTCTCCCGGAAAGAATAACACGGAAGACACCCGCCAGGAAAAGCGCGAGCAGAAGCAGCGCAAGAAGAAAGAGCGCATAAAACAGCACGGCAAGGGGCTGGGGCAGATATACAAGGACGCCGTTGAGAAGAGGAAGAGGGAGAAGGGGGAGTGAGGGGGTACTTACCAGCATGTCAACGAATCGAGGAAGAGCTTCTTTAAATCGTCGGGGGTGAAAGGTCTGGGTGACAGGCCAATTACCCTGTGCTGCGGCAGCGTGCCCTCCACCAGTTTATCGACATCGGCGGTCGTATAACCGACAGCACCGAGACCGTTGGGAATCCCCGTTTTCTGCATCAGAGCGATGACGGCACCGGCGAGTAAATCGCCCGCATCCTCCGCGGCAGTTCCCGCAGTATCCACGCCCATCAGCCGGGCAGCCTCCAGGTGTCTTTCCGGATTTGCCGATGCCGTAAAGCGAAAGACAGCCGGGGCACACAGGATTACCGACATCCCATGCGGAATAATCGGGTGGTCGAGAGAGTAACCGTCAGGCTTATAGTCGCGTACCATCCCGGATACGGGATAGGACATGCCGTGGGGTAGATGAACCCCGGCGTTGCCGAAGCCAATACCGGCAAAGGTGGCCGCCATAAGCATCTGGCTGCGGGCTTCATCATCAGCGGGATTTTCAATTACCTTAATGATGTTTTCGCTGACAACCTCGATAGCCCGCGCCGCCCAGATATCACTTATCGGGTTGGAGCCCTGATAGGTGGGCCTCAGGCGAGGGTTTTCCGGCGCCGGGCGCCGGTCGAAGGGAAGGGCGGTAAAGGACTCAAGGGCGTGAACCAGGACATCGAAGCCGGTGCAGGCGGCGACCATTCGAGGGAGAGTGCGGGTGTTTTCCGGGTCGACGATGGCGAGGGTCGGGCGTATCGCCCGGCTGGCAATACCCGTCTTGGCGTGCATATCGAGGATATCGAAGATGGCGATGCCCGTCGTCTCGCTGCCCGTCCCCGCCGTGGTGGGAATACATGCCAGCGGCTTAAGGGGGCCGGGCACGGGAACCGCTTTGCCGATGGGAGCGTTGACATAGTCCAGGAAATCGGCGGGGCAGGTGGAATAAAGGTTGGCTACCTTGGCGGTATCCATGCTGGAACCGCCGCCGACACCGACAAAGCCATCGAACTTACCCTTTACGGCAAAGTCGATAGCTTCCTCGAGGGAAGCGTCCGTAGGCTCGATGCGGGTATTATCGTACAAAACGGCCTCCAGCCCCTCGTCCTTTAACGATTGCAGGGCGGTCCGGACGGGCGGCATGGCGGCAAGATTGCTATCGGTAACCACCATAACCCTGCCGGCGCCCAGGTCTTTCATATCGAAGCCGACCTCCCGGGTAGCGCCGAAGCCGTACTTGATATTAGCCGAGCTGATGTGAATTACCGATTCAAAAGGCATGATTCGCTCCCTCTTGAGCAGGTGTATACGCGGATAACGCTGTGTATTATAATACAGAAGCGGGATATGTGTAAATGCGGGAGTGTTGATGGAGGGAGAATGGGGTGAGGGGGAATTAATTAAAATCCAAAGTAGGTTGCTCTGGTGATTTTAAAGCTTCCTCAATATCCTTATCAAATAATTCATCTTGTTTAGCTTTTTCAATTGTCTTATATAAGTTAAAAGTACGTGCATGTGCTCTGTTTAGAGTAGTACTATACGCTTCAGACTTGATTTTCGTATGTGGAGAAGGATCACCTTTTGTAATTATATCTTTTGCATCATCTCCAATATTAGTACCCAAAACAAGTGCTTCAATTTGTGTGTCTCTAGTAACTTTTCCGCTTTTTCTAATTTCAGTTGCGTAATCTTCAGCTTGTCTCATCTCTTTAATCTTTACAACAAATCCGCCGCGTTTCAATTCAATTATCAGTACTTTCG
>JAUWZF010000103.1 GCA_030615475.1 Dehalococcoidales bacterium
CTAACCCTTTCCTCCGGCAAAAATTCATAGCCGGCTACGTTATAGAAAAGAATCCAGGTGGGTAAGGCATCCTTAAGGTTCTGATACTCCTTGGACCATTTCTTCGTAAAGATAGCCGCCAGGTTGGTATTATTGAGTATAAAGCATTCGTTGACCATTCTCAGTCTTATCAGCCAGGAAGTCAGCTCGAGCAGCGTATCGAGGTTGGGGGAGCCAACCACGAAGGGCTCTTCAAGACCGGGGAGTATTTCACACCTCATTGATGCCCACGTTACGATGCCCATGGTTCCCTGCGCCCCCTGGATAAGCCTGTGCCAGGAAGCCGTACCAGGCCCATACGGCGCTTTTTGTATGCCCCCGACTGCCCACTGCTCCTCTACTGTACCCGGCCCGGCCGCCTGCCCGGTTCTAAACTCATCACCAGTCCCAAAGATTACCTCAACACAGGCCAGCGGGTCTGATATATCCCATTGATACTTGGGCATTATTACAGGCTCTCTCTCGAGCATACTACCGATAACGGTCTTCGACTTCCGTGGCAGCAGCGGCATATTGAGCCTGAGACCCTCCTTTTCCACCGCCGGTATGAGTTCACCGAAGGTCACGCCCGGCTCGACCATGGCAACCCGGCGCGCCCGGTCGACATTGATGACCTTTTTCATTTTACTTAAATCTACGATAATTGCTCCGCCGGTGCCGGGAACGGTGTCACCCCGAAAATGGGGAGGGCCGGAACTCACCGGCACAAGCGGCGTTAGAGTCTCATTAGCCAGATTCACTATCTTCTGTATATCACCGGCATTTGTCGGCTTTACCACACATACCGGCCTAACCGTATTAACAAAACTCATATCCCTGGAGTATTCATCCAACGCCGCTTGTTCATAACTCAAGTTGTCAGCCCCGACAATTTTCACCAGCTTTTCTTTTTCAATCATTTTTGCCCCCTTTTTGCTTTCCGTGACTTTTAAGCTTCCAAGTAGCGAGGCGATAACTGCTCTCACATAGATTTTAAGCCTCCTTCATCTTTTCATTTCCGACTATTCAGTAACCTATGCGCTACGAACTTCTCAGTGCATAGCGAACGGCATTATTGCTTCACTGTGTTATTAATGGAACTTGGCCCACAGACAATACCAGTAGTTTCATCTGCCTTCTCCGCCGTAGCGGCAAGTCCCGCCAGACGGCCGAAAGTCAGATACGTTTGGCACTATGCCATATTGGCTGGATGCTGATTCCTTTGCCAGAATTTGAGAGCTTGGCGGTAGAAAACAGTCACGTATGAATATCGTACATTCTTCATCATCATTTGCTATGGAACCAAGAGCCTTATTGCGTGGTCTTGATGTCGTAGTCCAATTTATCAAACGACTAATCCCATATATGACGAAAGGAACAACAATCGCACCTAGAATAGCGCCTAGAATCGCACCAACCCAAATATCGCAGGAAAGACCCTCAAAAGTCATCATTCATCTTCCTAAATGGCGATTAAATTATAAACGACTTAATGCCTTAAAAACAATATCTCTATTTGCAGCCCCTCTCTTTTTATTTCTCCCTTCCCTTAATCCCCAAGGGAAGGGGGTCAGGGGTTCACCCAGAAGGGGATAGGTCACACCAAAAGAGATTCTTCGCTTCGCTCAGAATGACAGAGGAAATTCCTCATTTCCTTTTCCCCGCATATTCCAGTAAAATAACCTTGAAATGAAAGACGGGTCGCCCCCCATCCGCCAGCAGTACCTCCGCATCAAGCGGCAGTACCCCCAGGCAATCGTGCTCTTCCGACTGGGCGATTTCTACGAAACGTTCGACGAGGACGCCAGGATAACCTCTCGGGAACTGGAGATTGTGCTGACCTCCCGCGAGATGGGCAAGGGGAACAAGGTGCCGCTGGCGGGCATCCCGTACCACGCGCTGGACAGCTACCTGGCAAAACTCATCAATCGCGGCTACAAGGTGGCCATCTGCGAGCAAATGACCAAACCCGGCGAGACGAAGGGAATGCTGGAGCGCGAGGTCGTCCGGCTGGTGACGCCGGGAACGGTGGTGGAGCCGAGCCTGCTGGACAGCAAGAGCAATAACTACCTGGTAAGCGTGGTGGTGGGTGAAGGAGAGGTGGGACTTGCCTTCGTGGATATTACCACCAGTGAGTTCGCCACCACGCAGCTGCCTCTGGCGCGGGCGATAACGGAACTGGAACGCCTCAACCCCTCGGAAATAATCGCTTCCGAGGGCGCCGAACTGGACAGCCTGGGACTGACCGATAATATCACCCGACTCGACACCTACTGGTTCGAGGCGGAGGTGGCGAAGCAGACCCTGCTCGACCATTTCGGGGCGGCCTCGCTGGAGGGCTACGGCTGTGAACACCTGCCGCTGGCTATCCGGGCCGCCGGCGCCATCGTTCACTACGTCGAAGCGACCCAGAAGTCGGTGCTGGGGCAGCTGAACCGCCTTACCACCTACGCCACCGACGATTTCATGGCGCTGGACGTGCAGACGCAGCGGAATTTAGAACTTTTCCAGGGCGCCCGCTCGGGAACGGTGGACGGCTCGTTGCTCTCGGTAATCGACCTGACGAAAACGCCGATGGGGGGTCGGCTCCTGCGTAAGTGGCTGGGGCAGCCCATGCTCGACGTGGCGGCGCTGAACCGAAGGCAGGACGCCATCGAGTGGTTCGTCGAGAGCTCGCTGGCCCGCAACCAGGTAATCGGCATACTGAAAGACGTCGCCGACCTGGAGCGGCTCATCAACCGGGTGCGGGGGGAAGTAGCCATCCCGCGCGAGCTGGTGACGCTGAAACGCAGCCTGGAGTCCGTCCCCAAGCTTAAGGAAATAATCGAGAGCGCCGGTTACACCTCCGCTATCAACTGGCTGAAAGAAGAACTCAAGCCCTGCCAGGAGGTCGTCGAGTTAATCGCCGGGGCGCTCGTTGACGAGCCTTCATCTTCTCTGGGGGAGGGTGGGGTGATAAGACAGGGCTTCTCCGAGGAACTCGACAGCCTGCGGCTGGCCTCCGGCAACGCCCGGAAATACCTCGCAAATTTAGAGCTACAGGAGCGGGAACGCACCGGCATCAAGTCGTTGAAAATCGGCTTCAACAACGTCTTCGGGTACTACATCGAGGTATCCAAAGCCAACCTCGGGCAGGTGCCGCAGGAATATATCCGCAAGCAGACATTAGTAAATGGGGAGCGCTACTTCACGCCGGAGCTCAAGGAATACGAGAGCCTGATTCTGAACGCACGCGACCGCATGGCGGAGATGGAGACGGACCTGTTCCGGCGGGTGTGCCGGCAGGTGGCGACGGCGAGCGAGCGCATCCTGGCACTGGGCGAAGTCCTCGCCAACCTGGATGTCTTTTCGAGCCTGGCGGAAATCGCCGTGCATTACAACTACGTCCGCCCCGAGCTAAACGATAGCCAGGAAATCGATATCAAGCAGGGACGGCACCCGGTGGTCGAGAGGAGCCTTCAAAATGGCGGCTTCGTGCCCAACGATATCTACCTGTCCAACGACGACGCCCAACTAATCGTGCTCACCGGCCCGAACATGTCGGGGAAATCGACCTATCTGAGGCAGATCGCCCTCATCGTGCTGCTGGCGCAAATCGGCAGCTTCGTACCGGCGGAGTCGGCCAAGATAGGCGTCGTCGACCGCATCTTCACGCGCATCGGGGCGCGGGACGACCTCGCGGCGGGGCAGTCGACCTTCATGGTGGAGATGGTCGAGACGGCCAACATTTTAAATAACGCTACCCCCCGCTCCCTCCTCATCCTCGACGAGATAGGGCGGGGCACCAGCACCTACGACGGACTCTCCATCGCCCGCGCCGTGGCCGAGTTCATCCACAACCACGCCGGACTGGGCGCCAAGACGGTCTTCGCCACGCACTACCACGAGATGGTGGCGCTGGCGGACTACCTGCCGCGGGTGAAGAACTTCAACGTGGCGGTTATCGAGGAGGCGGGGAGGGTGATATTCCTGCATAAAATCGTGCCGGGTGGGGTGGACAAGAGCTACGGCATCCACGTGGCGCAGCTGGCGGGCTTGCCCAAATCGGTACTGCACCGCGCCCGCGAGGTCCTGGACGAACTGGAGACAGACAGCCGGGAGGCAAAGCCCTCTAAGAAAAAACGTAAAGAGCCCGCCCAGCAGATACCATTGTTCGGGGGGAAGTCTAAAGCGCAGGAAGAGCTCGAAAAGCTGGACATCGACGGCATGACGCCGCTGGAGGCCCTTAATAAATTATACGAGTTGAAGAAGAAGGCTGGGGAGGGGTGAATTTCAGGCTTTCTCCTGGGGGAGTTTGATAAGGAGGCTAACGACCATGCAAGACTGGAAGATGAAAGGGAGACCGGCGCTGGTTATCCTGCACATGCAGGAGGGCATCGTCGGCAGGAGGGGCATCATCCCCGGCCTTTACGAGGCGGTGCAGAAATCGGGTATTATCCCGCGCCAGCAGGCGCTGCTTAAAGCCTTCCGCGATAGGGACTTACCAATCGTCTTCGTGCGGGCTTTGCACGTGAACGGCTCGCAGAACCCCTGCGGTGTTTTACCTGCCTACGGCAATCTCTGCAACCTGATTGAGGCGACGAAGGCGACACCCGATAATCAGGAAATCATCCCGGAGGTGGCACCCCGCAACGGGGAGCCCGTCCTGACCAACTGGCTTATCGGGGCTTTTACCAACTCCGGCCTGGACGAAGTGCTGAAGGCGCGCGGCGCCGAGACCATCGTGTTGGCGGGGTGTGTCACGCATATCGCGGTGTACACGGCGGCCCTGCAGGCAGTAGACCGGTGGTACTCGGCCATCATCGCCGCCGATGCCTGCACCGTGCCGCCGGACCTGGCAAAGGTCGAGGAGGTGGTGCTGGAGATGATGGCGCCGAATGTCGCCCTGGTGACCGGTACGGAGGATATCATCGGGCATATTTAGAAGTTTTGAAGAAGAAGGCGGGGGAGGGGTGAGTAGAACTAATGTGTCATTATAATATTGACAAATGACAATTTTTATGTTAGACTAATAATAGTTAACTAGTGGGGGATGGGGGCGAGCACCTGAAAAATGGTGGTCCCTCCCGTCCCCCAACCTATTTTAGG
>JAUWZF010000036.1 GCA_030615475.1 Dehalococcoidales bacterium
GGGCGATGTCGGAGATTTTGGCCATGCGCAGGTCGGGCAGTCCGCTCTGCCGCGTGCCGAAAAACTCGCCCGGCCCCCTCATCTTAAGGTCTTCCTCGGCCAGCTTGAACCCGTCCTGCGTGCTCTCTATTATGTCAAGTCGTTCCCGGGCGACCTCGGACGGATTCTCCGCCAGCAGCATGCAGTAGCTCTGCGCCTCACCGCGCCCTACCCGACCCCGGAACTGGTGCAGCTGGGACAGGCCGAAATGGTCGGCACTCTCTATCAGCATGACGGTGGCGTTGGGTATGTCAATGCCGACCTCTATCACCGGCGTGGAAACGAGAATATCCAGTTCCCCGGAGCGGAAGCTCTCCATGACTGCGTTCTTATCGGCCGAAGAGAGTCTCCCGTGCAGCAGGCCCGGTTTTAAATCTGGGAAGACCTCCCGGGAAAGGCGCTCGTACTCGACCACCGCCGCCTGGGCGGCGATTGCCTCCGATTCCTCAATCAGGGGACAGAGAATGAAGGCCTGACGACCTTCGTTTACCTGCTTCCGCACGAAGGCATAGGCGCTTTCCCTCTGGTTCGGCCTGAGCCACTTCGTCTTTACCGTCTGCCTTCCCGGCGGCAGCTCGTCGATTACCGATAGGTCGAGGTCGCCGTAGAGTGTCAGCGCCAGCGTCCGGGGAATCGGCGTGGCCGTCATGACCAGCATGTGCGGATTGAACCCCTTTTCCCGCAGCGCCGAGCGCTGCTCCACGCCGAAACGGTGCTGCTCGTCCACTACCGTCAGCCCCAGCTTATGAAACTCCACCCCCTTCTGGACGAGGGCATGAGTACCGATTACTATGTCAATATCCCCGGCTAAAATCTCTTTCTGAATATTCTTTTTCGCGGCCTGCTGGATATCACCGATGAGCAGCGCTACTTTCAGGGGGCGCTTCAGAAAGCCGGAGTAGCTCTTTAAATACCCCTCCCCCTCCTCCTGTCCCAGTCGGGACAGCAGCTGGCAAATCGTGGCGAAGTGCTGCTCGGCCAGAATCTCGGTGGGCGCCATGAAAGCTCCCTGGTAGCGGTTGGCCGCCGCCACCAGCAGGGCCGCCGTGGCCACCACCGTCTTGCCGCTGCCAACCTCCCCCTGCAACAACCGGCTCATCGGCTTCGATTGCCCCAGGTCCGCCAGTATCTCTTTAAGGACCTTGTCCTGGGCGACCGTCAGGGTAAAAGGCAGCGAATTAAGGAATCTGTCAACTACCGATTGCTTAATTTCCAAAGGGCTACCCGGCCGACTCTCCTGCCAGTCCCGCTTCTTGCTCATTACGCCGAGCTGTAAAAGGAAAAGCTCGTCGAAGGCCAGCCGGACCCTGGCTCTATCCTTGGTCGCCTCGTCCTCCGGGTAGTGTGCCTGGCTGATGGCCGCGGGTAGCTCTAAAAGACCGAGGCGTTTTCTTAACTCTATCGGCAGGAAGTCGGTTACCTGCCACGCCCAACGGTCGATAAACTCCTTCATCAGCTTCCTGACCTGCCGCGGCCGCAGTCCCTGGGTCAGCGAGTACACCGGCACCAGCCGGGCGGTATGGACCAGGTCCTGGCCTTCCATAATCTCCCACTCCGGCGATTGAAAGACGTGGCGTCCCCTGTACAGGCTGACACGGCCGCTGAGCATTATCCGGGCATTGGTGGTCAGATTCTTCGCCAGATAAGGCTGGTTGAACCAGACCACCCGGATATTGCCTGTCTCGTCACCCACGATGGCCTCGGTGCTGCGCCGTCCTCCCGGCCTGGTCTCCTGCGCCTGCCAGACGTTAGCCACGATAGTCTGCTCCTCACCCTCGGTAAGCTGCGATATGAACTTCATCTTGCTGTAGTCGAGGTGTCGGTGCGGAAAGAAATAGAGAAGGTCGCGTACCATTTTTACGCCCATTTTCCCGAACTTACCAAACAGGGTAGTGCTGATACCTTTCACGATTGTGATAGGCGAATCGAGGCCGGGTCCGACTGCCGGAGTCGGTGCTTTCTTCACCTTCGGCGCCGACTTCTTACGTGACAGAGGCTCAGGCGGACTGGTAGCTGGCTTTTTAGCGACGGTATCTTTGTTTTCCAAATCATCCAGAAAGTCCAAGACGTCCCGCGCCCAGCCGCGTCGCTGTTCCGGCGTCATAGAAGCGTAGCTTGCCTTGAATAGCTTGTGGAATCGTCCCAATAGACGGGGGCTGATTACCGATTCTACGGCCTGAGCCGACCAGTTACGCAGGAATTTGTCCAGTCCACCGAATACGGCGGTATCGGCGTAACCTTTCTGCTGTTCGAGGTCGAGGATTTTACGCAAAGAATCCGAATCCATCTACAAAGGTTCCCCGCAACATTATAACCAAAATACGGGGCAAAAAGCACGGCCGGCGGTTACAATTACGCAGGGGAGACAGTCCTATTTATCGCCCAGCACGGCCACGCCGATAACGCGCGGCCCGACATTGGTGCCGATGACCGGCACTACTTCTTTTCCGCCTCCAGAACCGTCAGCGCCAGGGCATTGGGGCCGGCATGTGTCCCGACGACAGGGCTGATTACCGCACGGTAGATACGCTCCTTAGGGTAAATGGCACTGAGGCGCTCGACCAGTTGGTCAGCGTCATCGGGAGTCGTGGCGTGCTCCACGGCCAGTCCTTCGATATTGGAAAAGCCGGCGGCAATATCATATAGATAGTCGAGCCCCGCGCTTAAAGAGCGTACCTTCTTTTTCTCTGCCATCTCGCCATCCTTCACGGTAAGTATCGGCTTTATAGATATCATTGCGCCAAGCAGCCCCTGTGCCTTACCAATATGCCCTCCCTTGGCCAGGTACTTGAGGGTATCGAAGTAGGCGATGAGGTGTGACCGGGGTACCGCCCCGCGTGCCAGGTCCGCCGCTTTATCCAGATTTGCCCCGGCCTTAACGGCATTAACCGCGGCAATTACTATCAGCCCCATGCCCATAGCCACCGATAGCGAATCAACTATTTCGATGCGGCACTTCCCTTTCACCATTTCCTTCGCCTGTGTCGCCGATTGATAGGTACCGCTGAGCTTGCTGGAGACAACAATCACCAGGATTTCATCGGTCTCCTTGGCCAGAGCATTATATACCTCGAGGAAATCATTGGGTGTCGGCTGTGTTGTCGATGGTAAAGCGGCTTCACTTACCAATCGACGGTAGAATTCCTCGGTGGTAATTTCCACCCTGTCTTTATAGACAGTCTCGCCGAAACGCACATACAGAGGCACCACGGTAATCCCCAGCTCGCCGACCAAATCACCGGCGATATCGGACAAAGAATCGGTAACTATTTTCACAGTCATTTCCTTATACCCCCTTTCTACTCAATGGATATGATATAGCTATAATGTGGCTGACCGCCACGAATTGATTCGACCTGCAACTGAGGATATTTCTCCATAATACCGGCGCTGATTTGCTCGGCTTCCGCCACCTCGGCGTCTTCTCCGTAGTAGATGGTAATTACCTCGGCCTTCTCCAGGCCTACTCTGGACAGAAGCTGATTAATCACGTCGGGGTTGGTATTGCCCACCGCGATAAGTTCCCCGTCGAGCAGCCCGATGGGCTGTTTCCGCTTAATCTTCAGACCGTTTATTTTGGTGGCGCGCACCGAGCGGGTAACCTCGATAGTCTTTACCGATGACAGGGCCTTTTCCATAATCTCGGCATTCGTACTGATTTCCGCTTCATAGTCGAACGCCAGGAGCGCCACCACACCCTGCGGTATTGTCCTGGTGGGCACTACCATGATTTTTTTCTGGGTCAGGGACTGTACCTGATTAGCGGTAGCTATGATGTTTTTATTATTGGGCAGAATGATGACTTTATCGGAAAACGTCGATTCCACCACCTGGAGGATATCCTTGGTGCTCGGGTTCATCGTCTGGCCCCCGGGCACGACGGCGGCTGCCCCCAGACTGCCGAAAACGTCGGACAGGCCGTCTCCGGCCGCCACGGCGATAACAGCGGTATCGGTGGTGGGCATCCTCTCTTTCTGCATCTCCAGAAAGTCCTGGTGCTGCTCGTCCATGTTCCGGACGCTCACCTGGTGCATGGTGCCCAGCTTGGCGGCGAACTGGAGGATATTGCCGGGTGTCAGGGTATGGATATGAATACGCACCGCCGAGTCGTCGCCGACGACAATCAGGGACTCGCCCTTCTTATCCAGCCTCTTTCTTATAACCTCAGGTTCCAGCTTCTCTCCCTTCAACAGGAACTCGGTACAATAGCCATAGGGTACCTCATCGATGGCTATTAACTGCGGCTGCGTAGCAGCATGAGGCAGCTCGCTGACGATTATCTGCGGCTTGCGCAGGCGCATCAGTTCCGTCTCACCCCGCAGGTAGCGGAGGCCGCCTTCCAGAATCGTATAGAGGCCCTGTCCGCCAGCGTCAACTACCCCGGCATCTTTCAATACCTTGAGAAGACTGGGTGTATTGGCCACCGATTCAGCGGCAGTATCTACCGTAGCCTCCAGGACCGCTATGATATCTTCGTTACCGGCGTCAACCTGCGATTGGGCGGCCGCCGCTGCGTCTTTCATGACAGTGAGCATGGTACCTTCAACCGGATTGCTCAACCCTTTATAGGCCATCTGCGCCGACTGTTGTAAGGCCGCGGCCAGGTCGGCGGCGGTAAAGGTTTCCTTATCTTCCAGGCCCTGCGCCAGACCGCGCCATATCTGCGACAGGATAACGCCGCTGTTGCCGCGGGCCCCCATCAGGGCTCCCCGAGCCATGGCATGTGCTACGCCGGCGGCGCTGTGGTCAGGGGCCCGGTAGGCTTCCTCCATCGTCGAGCGCATGGTCAGCATCATATTCGTTCCGGTATCGCCGTCAGGCACCGGGAAAACGTTGAGGGCGTCAATATCGGCGGAACTCTTCTCCAACCAGGAGGTAGCCGCCGAGAACATGTCCCTCAGGTCCTGCCCGGCTATAGAATTCATTTGGCTCATATTACACCATCCCTGCCAGATTACCCGGATTTATGTCCACCACCAAGGATGCACTTCTTGCTAAATCTTAATGCACTATGTTACTATGTATTGGCAAATAATGCAATAGGCTTTCCAGTAATTTAAGGAGATAGAAATTGAAGTGCGATTTATGCGGGAAAACACCACAGTTCGGCCATAATGTCAGTCACTCCAAGCGCCGCACCAACCGCCGCTGGCTGCCAAATGTACATCCCGCTACTATATATATTGATGGTCAGGCAAAACGACTCAACCTGTGTACCAGGTGCCTGCGAACCCAGCATAAGGTAGCTTAAACCGTTCCAGATTACGTTTACAGTAAAACATCCCTCCCTGCTATTTGTACAATGATATTGCGTATAATTATCAGCCTAGCAACATGAAAATGGAAAAAACCACGTTACAGTTGATTGAGGCGGCCAGAGCCGTGTACGGGGAGTTCGCATTGTCGGAACACTTTACCGTCGGTTCCGTGGGGGCCGCTGTCAGGACGGCACGGGGGAATATCTCCACCGGAGTCTGGATTGACCTGGCCTGCGGCATTGGAGTCTGTGCGGAGGCCGCAGCGGTTGCCGAAATGCTGAAGCCCCGGGAGACCCGTATCACTGAGATTGTCGCCGTGAATCAATATGGCATTCTGGCTCCATGTGGCCGATGCCGGGAGATGATAGCGCAGGTTGATAGTCGAAATCTCGACTGCCGTGTCATCATTGGAGAGGATAGGATAGTAACTCTGCGGGAACTTCTCCCCGAGCACTGGTTGGCTCAGATTAAAAATAATAAATAAAGCAGCCTCCGCCCTACACCTTTGCCACCATCTTACGTGCCTTGGCCAGTGCCTGTTCCACCTGCTTCGGGGCCGTGCCGCCGGTAACATCCCTGGCGGCAAGGGACGACTTAACACTGATCTTGCGGACATCCTCTCCGAACAGCGTGGAGAACTTCTTGTATTCATTAATGCTGAGCTCAGCGAACGATTTTCCCTTTTCCGCGGCATAGCTTACCAGCCTGCCGACGATATCATGCGCCGTGCGGAAGGGCTCGCCCTTCTTCACCAGGTAGTCGGCTAAATCCGTCGCCAGTGTATAGCCACGCTCGACTGCCCTGGCGGTATTTCCCGACTTAATTTTCAAAGTCCTAATCATGCCCTCGAAGACTTCCAGTGTCGAGAGTAGCGTATCCACCGTGTCGAAGAGACCCTGCTTGTCCTCCTGCATGTCCCGGTTATAGGCGAGGGGCAGCCCCTTCATCGTCGTCAGCAGGGCCATCAGGCTGCCGTAGACCCGCCCCGTCTTACCGCGGGCCAGCTCGGCCACGTCCGGGTTCTTCTTCTGGGGCATGATGCTGCTGCCGGTGGCATATGCCTCGTCAAGCTCGATAAAGTCGAAATCCGCCGAAGACCACAGCACGATTTCCTCGGCGAGGCGGGAAAGGTGCATCATGCCGATGCTGGCCGCAGCCTCGTACTCCAGCACGAAATCACGGTCGGCCACGGCATCCAGGCTGTTCTGGCTTACCTTGCTGAAGCCCAGTTCCTTCGCTAAAAATTCCCGGTCCATGTCATAGGCAACCCCTGCCAAAGCCCCGCTGCCCAGTGGCATAACGTCGACCCGCTTTAAACAGTCGTTGAAACGGTCGACATCGCGCTGGAGCATCTCGAAATAGGCCAGGAGGTGATGGGCCAGCAGCACCGGCTGCGCTACCTGCAAATGGGTATAACCGGGCATGACGACATCTTTATTGGCCCCGGCCAGGTCTAATAATGCCCGTTGAAATCCTCTTATGCCATTGATAGTATCGGAGATTGCCTCTTTGGTAAAAAGCCGCATATCCAGGGCTACCTGGTCGTTGCGGGAGCGGGCGGTATGCAGCTTGCCCCCAACCTCCCCGATGTTCTCGATGAGGCGTGACTCAATCGCCATGTGGATATCTTCCAGCTCCGTCTTGAAGTTAAATTTACCCTGCTCTATCTCTTGCTGGATGGATTTCAGCCCGTCGATGATTTTCGCGGCTTCTTCATCCGTGATGATACCCTGTTTGGCCAGCATTCTGGCATGGGCGATACTTCCGGTGATGTCCTGTGGGTAGAGACGATAGTCGAAGGGGAGTGAGGCGGTATACTGCGCTACCGCTTTATCAGCCGGTTTGCTGAATCGACCCCTGATATGACTCATGCTATTCTTCCTCTGATTCGGCGGGCCCCATGATGCTGAGCGGCCCTTCCTTATCCCCCAGTAGCTGTATCTGGGCTTGAGTCTTGACCGGCAACCCCCAGAGCTGGATAAAACCTTCGGCGGCTTTCTGGTTGAACTGGTCGCCCTTATCATAGGTGGCCAGGGCAAGATTGTAAAGCGACCACGGCGACTTCCGTCCCACGACGGTCGCCGTCCCCTTGAACAGCTTCATCCTGACCGTCCCGGTCACGTAGCGCTGAGAACTGAGTATATAGGCGGAAAGGTCACGGTTCAACTGGCTGAACCACAGTCCGTTATAGATGAGGTCGGCGCACTCCACGGCCACCTTCTGCTTGAAGCGCAGCTGGTCCCTGGACATGGTCATAGCTTCCAGCGCCTCGTGGGCCTGTATCAGGACGACGGCCGCCGGCGCCTCGTAAATCTCCCGCGATTTTATGCCGACGACCCGGTTCTCGATGTGGTCGATTCTGCCCACGCCATGCCGTCCGGCAATTTCGTTCATCTTTTGAATCAGGTCGAGCCCGTCCATTTCCTCCCCGTCGATTGTCACCGGAATACCTTTCTCGAATCCGATTTCCACGTACTGCGGCTTATCCGGAGCTTCCGCCGGAGACCTGGTCCACTTGTAAGTGTCGTCTGGTGGCTCGGCCCAGGGGTCTTCCAGGACGCCGCACTCGATGGCCCTGCCCCACAGGCACTCGTCGATGGAATACGGACTTTGAGCGGTTATAGGAAGAGGTATGCCGTGCTTCTGGGCATAAGCGATTGTCTCGTCGCGGGTCATCCCCCACTCGCGGGCGGGGGCGAGAATCTTCATATCCGGGGCCAGGGCATTGATGCCGACCTCGAATCTTACCTGGTCGTTTCCCTTGCCGGTACAGCCGTGGGCTATCGCTACAGCCCCTTCGGCTACCGCCGTGTCCACCAGCAGCTTGGCCATGAGCGGTCGCGAGAGGGCCGTAGCCAGGGGATATTGCCCTTCGTAGAGAGCATTCGCCTGCAAAGCCGGGAAAAGGAAATATTTTACCAGTAGCTCTTTACCATCTATTACCAGCGCTTTGACGGCACCGACCTTGAGCGCTTTCTGGCGGATTTCCGAGAAATCCTTTTCATTGCCGACATCTATGGTCACGGCGATGACATCCAGATTATATTTCTCGTGGAGCCATTTGATGGCTACCGAGGTATCCACACCGCCGCTATAAGCCAGAACAACTTTATCCGTCACTCCATCCCTCCATCAACAGAAGCTATCACTCTTTCTGCCCGAAATTACTCTCCAGAAAATTGGCGACCTCGGCGCAGATGCCGGG
>JAUWZF010000249.1 GCA_030615475.1 Dehalococcoidales bacterium
CCGAAAGGACTACTGGCTTGACCACGACCACAGCGCCTACGTTGACCAGTGGGACTGGGAGCTGGCGATAACGAAAGAGCAGCGCAACCTGCAGTTCCTAAAGCAGGTGGTAGAGAAGCTCTGGAAGGTCCTTAAGGGAGCCGAGACCCATGTCCAAAAGCTGTTTGGCCAGTTGAGGACGGATAAATATCCCGACCTGCCGGAGAAGCTGACCTTCATCCACGCCGAAGATATACTTGATAGGTATCTTGACCTGCCGCGCAAGCAGCGTGAGACGGAAATTGCGAAGGAGCTCGGCGCGATGTTCATCTACGGGATAGGGTGGGTGCTCAAGGACGGCTACCCACACGAAATGAGGGCTGCTGACTACGATGACTGGGTCACCGAGACAACGTCAGAGGACGACAGGCAAATGCATGGGCTTAACGGTGATATTCTTGTCTGGAACCCGGTGACAAAGCGCCGCCATGAACTGACATCGATGGGTATCCGCGTCAACGCCGAGACGCTCAGGAAGCAGTTGGAGATTAGCGGCCAGCTTGATTTCCTTAAGCTGCCATACCACCAGGCAATCCTGAATAACGAGATCCCACTCAGTATCGGCGGGGGGATTGGGCAGTCGCGTACCTTTATGCTTCTCTTGAAAAAGGCGCATATCGGAGAGGTCAGTGCCACCGTCTGGCCCAAAATACTCAAGGACATGTGCAGGAAGAAGAACATCCATGTCATAGAATGAGCAATGTAAGCTAACATCAGAAAGTTTTTAGATATTGAGATTGCTTCGCTGCGCTCGCAATGACAAGAGGGAGGCGGTTCGCAATGATATTTTCGTGCTGGGCCGCTGTGCCGACGAGACAGCCCTCTTTGCCCGCATTTCAGGTAGTTTCCAAACAAATCTTGTAGGTTCAGGCGATATGGTTATAATTCGGGTCGATTCAATAGTAGATTATGAAGGGGATATGTAAATGGCGCTTTTGTTAGGATATGATGTCGGAAGCTCATCGATAAAAGCGACGTTGATGGAAGCTGACACGGGTAAGGTGTTGGCAGCGGCGACTTCGCCGGAAAAAGAGCTGGAGATTATCGCAGAAAAGTTAGGCTGGGCAGAGCAACAACCGGCTGTCTGGTGGGACAACGTTAAATCTGCTACGCAGAAGGTTAAGGCGCAAGCGGAGTTTGAAGCTGCCGATGTGCAAGCGATTGGGATTTCTTACCAGATGCACGGACTGGTTGTCGTGGATAAAAATAAAGAGGTTTTAAGGCCTTCGATAATCTGGTGCGACAGCAGGGCGGTGCAGATCGGCGAACAGGCGGCGGTGGATATCGGGAAGGAAAAGTGCCTTAAGAGATTGTTCAATCTGCCGGGGAATTTTACGGCTTCGAAATTGAAGTGGGTTATGGAAAACGAGCCGGAGGTTTATTCGAGGATTCATAAAATAATGCTGCCCGGCGATTATATTGCGATGAAGATGACGGGCGAGATAAAAACAACTCCCTCAGGTTTGTCTGAAGGGATAATGTGGGATTTCGAGAGCGACGGATTGGCTGAATTTGTCCTCGACAACTACGGGGTCTCCGCTGAGCTGATTGCGGAAACGGTGCCGACATTTTCCGTCCAGGGCGAGCTGACTGCTGCGGCTGCTGACGAACTGGGGCTCAAGGCGGGAACGAAAGTGACCTACAGGGCCGGCGACCAGCCTAATAATGCTTTATCTCTTGGGGTATTGGAGCCCGGCGAGATAGCAGTTACCGCCGGCACTTCAGGCGTAGTGTATGGAATCAGCGACAAGAAAAATTACGACCAGCAATCGCGAGTCAATATATTCATTCATGTCAATCATTCAGCGGAGAGTCCCAGATATGGGGTGCTGTTGTGTCTTAACGGGACAGGAATCCTGAACAGTTGGTTGAAACATAATTTTGTCAGCGGTGAGGGACTGGACTACGAGCAGATGAACAAACTTGCCCTGGAAGTGCTTGTCGGCTCTGACGGGCTGGTTATATTTCCCTATGGGAACGGCGCTGAAAGAACACTGGAAAATAAAAATATAGGGGCGTCCGTCCACGGATGGAATTTTAATGTACACAAAAAGGCACATTTTCTCAGGGCGGCTCAGGAGGGAATCGTTTTTGCGCTGAATTACGGGCTTGGAATAATGCGACAGATGGGAATTGAATTGACAACTGTCAAGGCGGGAAATGCCAATATGTTCTTAAGTCCGTTGTTTGCAGAGGCGTTTGCCACCGTAACAGAGACTACCGTAGAGCTATACAACACCGACGGTTCGCAAGGCGCTGCGAGGGGGGCAGGTATTGGTGCGGGTATTTATAAGGGCCAGGAGGATGCTTTTGTTGGCTTGAGGCCGGTTAAGACTATCGAGCCGAATGAGAAATTAGCGCCAGCATATCAAGAAGCGTATAAAAGATGGGAAGATATTTTGAAGCATGAATTGAAAAGGAGTAGGTAGAATGGCTGAAAAATCTTTACATAGCATATGCAGATGGACGTTTAATCCGGGCAAGGGCGGTTTTGTGCCGGCGGATATGCGGCCGGGCTTATCCAGCAGGCTGGTTTTGGCCGGTGGAAAGGCCACGATATGCAAACACGGGCTTATGATACTGCCGAACAGGGAATCGACAG
>JAUWZF010000183.1 GCA_030615475.1 Dehalococcoidales bacterium
ATAGCTACGAATATAATCCACAAGTGGGCTAGAACCCACTCGGCAAGTAGCTCCGGCCGCCTTACTATGAACTCCCAGGCTTCTATCATTATTTTTATCCACTCTAAAAACTAATCAAACTAATCGCACAACACTCATCATTGCTAGAAGAAAACCCATCCCCCGCAGAAGAGCGTACGTTACCCGATAATGCTAACCCCCTGCTGCAAACATTGTCAACCTTGATAAATAATTAGCGGGGGTAGAATGGAGGTTGTCAGCTACGAGTTGAACAGATTACCTGATTGTGTGTTAAGTAACCCGATATGTTTTTGAATGGAACTGGGGGAAGTTGAACAACTTGGGCTACCAAGAAAGTAAAAAGTCCCCTGATATATACTCGGGGGATTTTTCTTTATCAGCTAATGGTGGAATATGATTTCACCAAGGCAGAAAAGGAGAACGAGAAGTCCGATTAGAATAGCCAGATAGACAAGAATAGCCCGTTCCCTATCCTTTATTACCCCGATAATTCCGGTGAAAAAGGCAGCTATACCGGAAATTGCCGCAATGACTCCCGGTACTGTCAGGTAAAGATTACTGAAAAATTTGGCCCCGCCCCGCTGTCCTGAAGCCACAAAAATAAAGAATATAGCGTAAAACACGATGAAAGCGACAATCAGCCAGTCCGATCACCTCCCCAGCCGAGTTCTCGGTACAAATTGAACCTTCATGGGCTGATTTTATAACTGGAGTTACACCAAGAATGCCCAGCTCAGCGCCTGGTAGCTAATTTTATTAGGGAACGGTAAGGTCGGGTCTTACGTAGAGAGCCCATAATACCTTGCGGTGCCAATAACATTACGCCGATCAATATTACGCCCTGTATTATCAAGCTGACTTCGGCGTATCTGGCTAGCCGGAAATACAGAAAGACAACGATAATCGTTCCGGCAATCGGTCCCTCTTCTATGCCCTCCCCTCCAATGACGGTAGCGAGCATTATTGTGACTAGCCACCGTACATTGAAGGCACTAATTGGCTCTATATATCCTTGATAAATGTAAAAGATTGTCCCGGCTAGTCCGGTTACCGAGGCAGAAATGACAAAGGAGTAAAGCTTCAGATTGAAAACGTTTATGCCGGAACTTGCCGCAGTGTTATCGTTATCACGGATGGCAGCCAATCCTGAACCCAGTTTGGAACTAAGGATATATCGCATAAGGAAGATTGAGGCAATCCCAACAACCAGAGCAAACCAGTAAACATGTGCCTGGGTAAGATCACCTATATCCTTAATCGTATAGCCGGCACCCCTGCCATATAAAATACTTCCAACAGGTCTCCACATCAGAAATACAAACCTCAATATTTCCGGTACAACCAGTGTGCCAATGGCGAAATAGATACCTTTCAGCCTGAAGACAGGAATAGATATCAGCATAGCGAATAGTGCCGCTACTATGGTTCCAAGTATTATTCCGACGTAGAAAGGCCAACCAAGCCATGTAATTATCGCCAGGGTGTACCCTGCCAGCCCAACAAAGGCCGCCGGGCACAGGGATGTCAGGCCACTATAACCAGCCAGCAAATTCCACATATTGGCCATGGCCAGGTATATAAAGAAGAAGAGGAGGTAAAGGAGCCAATTGCCGGGTACACCTATTACCGGGAGCAGTGCCAGCACGACTATAATCACTATTGCCGGTATTAAGCCACCTCGCAATCGAGGAATGGAAACTTTCATGTTCCTCCTAACGACGACCGAATATACCTCGTGGCATCACGGCTAGTACTACCAGCACCATGGTATAGGCGACGAGCATCTGGGCAGCCACACCGAAGAAGTGTCCTCCGAGAGTTTGTGCTAAGCCAAAGACCACACCCCCGACAAAAGTCCCCACAATGCTGCCCATACCCCCCAATACGACAATACCGAGGGCGATAATCAGGAAGGACATTCCTGATACCGGCGTAAAGGGAAAAGTCAATCCGAGGAAAATGCCAGCTACGGCAGCTATGGCCATGGAGATAGCGAAAGTGTACGCATACACCTGATCGGTATCTATGCCCATCAGATGCGCTGATTTTCTATTCTGGGCGGCCGCCATAATAGCCCTGCCCAGATACGTTCTCTTCAGGAATACAGTCAGGGCAACCATGACAATTATGGCGACAATAAAATCCAGCAGATAAGACAGCGGGAAACGAATTGGTCCAGCAACGAAGCTTTCCAGGGCGTAGGATGTTGTCAGACCCCTGGACATAGGAGTCCAGAGAAGCTGATAAACGCTTTCTAAAATTATGGAAATCCCAAAGGCGATTATTAATGTGGCGTCCATTGATATGCGGAAGGCTCGGTTCAGGATGTACTTTTGGATGACGAATCCAATCCCGAACAACAGGGGCATACCTATGACCAGACTCAGAATAGGGTCTATTCCTATCATGGTCATGGCAACGAAGCCGAAGTAGCTACCCAGTATAACCAGGTCTCCGTGGGCTATATTTATTTCCTTGACGACTCCGAAAACCAGAGAAAGACCGAGGGCAATTATGGCGTATAATCCGCCCAGTAATATACCCATTACTATAGGTGTAGCTAAATCAGATAATACAGTCATCAGCGAGCTATCCTAATCAACTTCAGGCACCAAAGTAGGCTTTCTTAACGCGCTCCTCCTCTCGAAGTTCCGCAACATGGCCGCTTAAAACAACGCGTCCTGTTTCCATAATGTAGGCTCTGTCGGCTTCGGTGAGGCTTCGCCTAACATTCTGTTCGACGAATAAAATAGTAATGCCCCTTTCTCTGATTTCCCTTAAAACTTTATAAAGTTCGTTAATCAACATAGGGGCAAGCCCCAGAGACATTTCATCAAGGAGCATAAGTTTTGGGTTTGACATCAGGCCCCGCCCTAATGCCAACATCTGTTGCTCGCCTCCGCTCAGTGTTTTGGCCAGTTGAGGTTTCCTCTCTTCCAGTACGGGGAAGAGCCGGTAGACCCTTTGGAGGTTTTGCTCTTTAAAAGGCCTTGCCTTGCGGTTGTATGAGCCTATTATTAGATTTTCTAAAACTGTCAGGTCGGGGAAAATCCCTCTTCCTTCTGGAGTCTGGGAGATACCAAGGTTAACTATCTTGAAAGGCTGCAGTTTGGTGATATCCTTCCCCTCGAATTCAATGCTGCCCTTGGTTGGATGTACCAGACCCGATATAGAGTCCAGCAGGGTGGACTTACCGGCGCCATTGGCACCAATAATAGCGACAATTTCTCCCGTTTTGACTGTCAAAGATACATCCCACAGGGCTTGGAAGCTACCATGAAATGCATCTATATTACTAACTTTCAGTAACGTTTCTTCAGACATTTCCTGGCTATATTTTCACTATCTTATGGCAGTGAGAAATAAAATCTCCTGTTTATGTAGA
>JAUWZF010000114.1 GCA_030615475.1 Dehalococcoidales bacterium
ATGGAGCTCAAGCTCTGCCTCAACCTGGTGGAGTTCGTAAAACGTACCAACGGCATTTTCGGCAAGAGCGGCACCGGCAAGACCTTCCTCACCCGCATCCTGCTCATCGGCATGCTGCAAAAAAGCCAGGCCGTCAATTTAATTTTCGACATGCACAACGAGTACGGCTGGCAGGGCACGTCGGAAGCCGGCCCGCCGGTCAAAGCCTTAAAGCAGCTCTTTCAGGATAAAGTCGCCGTGTTTACCCTCGACGAGGAGAACTCGCGGCGGCGTGGTGTCAGCACCGACTTCGCCGTGAAAATCGGCTACGATGAAATCGAACCGGAAGATATCGTGCTGCTGCGCCAGACCCTCAATCTCACCGAACAGGCCGTAGAATCCGTCTACCAGCTGCGCCGGCGCTTCGGTAAAAGCTGGCTCCAGAACGCGCTGGACATAGAAGGCGCCGAAGATACCAAGGCACTGCTTGAAGAGCTTAACATCCACGAGAGCACCTTCCAGAACCTCAAGCGCGGCCTGGCCACCATCCGGCGGCTGCCCTTCATCGAGCCGCACGCGCCGGTCGATGCCGTCAAGAGCATCCTCGACCACCTCGACCGCGGTATCAACGTAGTGCTGGAGTTCGGCAGGTACCGGGACATCACCACCTACGTTTTGGTCGCCAACATGCTCGCCCGCCGCATCTATGCCCAGTACCAGTCGAGAACGGAAAAGGCCATGGCCGAGGGCACGGCACCACCCAACCCGCTGGTGATAACCATCGAGGAAGCGCATAAGTTCCTCAACCCGGAGGTCTCCAGCCAGACTATCTTCGGCACTATCGCGCGCGAGATGCGCAAGTACAACGTCTCCCTGCTGGTTATCGACCAGCGCCCCAGCGGCATCGATACCGAGGTGATGTCGCAGATGGGCACCAAGATAACCTGTCTCCTCGACAACGAGCGGGATATCGATAGCGTCCTGGCCGGCGTTTCCGGCAAGAGCGAACTAAAATCGGTCCTGGCCCGCCTGGCGCCGAAACAGCAGGCCCTCATCTTCGGTCATGCCGTGCCCATGCCGGTGGCCTTCCAGCCGCGCGAATACGGCTCCGCCCAGTCTTACAAGGACTTTATCTCGGCAGGAAAGCCAGAACGGGCGGAAAAAGACGCCGAGGAACTCTGGGAATAGATATGAACTCCGCCGAATCACACGGGAAGAAAGTCGGTCTGGCCTTAAGCGGCGGCGCGGCGCGGGGCTTTGCTCATGTCGGCGTGCTGCGGGTACTGCAAAAAGAAGGTATCCCCATCGATATGATTGCCGGTACCAGCTCCGGCGCCGTTATGGGCGCCGCTTATGCCTGGAGCCAGGATACCATCCGCATGACTAAAGACGCTCTGGACGCCGGCTGGAAAAAAATGGCCCCCCTGATAGACCCCTCCATACCGAAAACCGGATTCATCAAAGGTAGGAAAATACAGGACCTGATATCCAACTATGTCGGCGGCAATATTAAGTTCAGCGACCTGAAAATACCGTTTGCCTGTGTCGCCACGGACATTGATACCGGCGAAGAGATAGTGATTAATAGCGGTTCGGTACCGGAAGCGCTCCGGGCCAGCATCTCCATTCCCGGCATATTCACCGTGGTGAAACGCGAAGGAAGGTACCTCGTCGACGGCGGCCTGACGACCCCTGTTCCCGTCGAGGTGGTCAGGTGCATGGGAGCCGATTTTATTATCGCCGTGAACGTCAACCCGGACGTTGCCGACCGCATGGGCAAGACAAGCCAGGAGCGGGTGGGCACCCGCAAAGCGCCGAATATCTTCCAGGTGATAATGCAGTCGATATACATCACCACGTACTCGCTGGCGCGAAACAGCCTTGAAAGTGCCGATATCGTCATCGAACCCGACCTTTCAAATATAGGTGCCGGCGATTTTAACAAGGCACGAGAATTAATCACCCGTGGTCGGCAGGCGGCACAAAACGCCATCCCGGAAATAAAAAGGAAATTAGAAAATCTCTAGAAGGGCACGTTAATGCACTGGGTTTATTATTTCGGCAGAGTTTTAATACGTATACTGGTATTACCCTTCGCAAGCTGGCACATAAAGGGTCGGGAAAACGTACCTGACCGCGGCCCCTTGCTTATCGTCGGCAATCACCTTCACCTGGCCGACCCGCCTATCGTCGCCGCCAGCATCAAGTTGAAATCGGTTCTCATGGCCAAAGAGGAGCTATGGCAAAACGGGTGGTCGCGTTTCTGGGTGGAGAATTTCGGCGCTTTTCCGGTACGGCGGGGAGGAATCGATAGAGAAGTGCTCCGCCAGGCGGAACGATGGCTGAAGCAGGGCATTTCCGTAATCATGTTCCCGGAAGGCTCAAGAAGCCAGACCACCCGGATGCAGCCGGCCCTGCCCGGCGCGGCATTAATTGCCTCCCGGCTGGGCATACCCATCCTGCCGGTGGGCATCGCCGGCACCGACAAACTAAGGAATCTCAAATGGTGCGTGCTGCACCGACCCCGCATAACGGTTACCATAGGGAAGCCTTTCAATCCTCCACCGTCCGACGGTAAATTAACCAGGGAACAACGCAATCGGCTGATAAATGATATTATGAGAAAAATCGCCGCTCTCCTGCCCCCGGAATATCACGGCGTTTATGCCGGAGAAGAAAATGCCCAAGATAGAGAAGGCAACTAAGACCGGCTTCTGCTTCGGGGTGAGGCGGGCTATCAACCTTCTGGAAAAGGTAGCCCGCGAGCGCGATGGCGTGGAAACCCTGGGGGCAGTGGTGCACAACCAGCAGGTGCTGAAAAAACTGTCCGATATCGGCGTCAGGGTCGTTAATAAAATCGATGACATCGAGGGCGACGTTGTCGTTACCAGCTCTCACGGCGTCAGCCCGGCGCTGGAGGACGAACTGCGGAGTCGGCACATCGACGTCATCAGCACCACCTGTCCCTTCGTACGCCGGGCACAGGTATCCGCCCGCCGACTTGCCGAGTCGGGCTTCTTCGTTATCGTCTACGGTGACGCCCAGCACCCCGAAGTAAAAGGCATTCTCGGCTGGGCCAAAGACCGGGGGCTGGCCACCCTTGACGAGGAGCCTATTACGAAACTGGAGCCACTGCCGCGGCGACTCGGAATCCTTTCCCAGACCACCCAGGTGCCCGCCCACTTTGCCGAGTTTACCAAGAAGATTATCGACCATGCATTAACCAAGGACTCCGAGATACGTATCATCGATACTATCTGCCATGATATACGGGAAAGGCAGGCCACCGCCCTGGAACTGGCGCACCGGGCCGACCTCATGCTGGTGGTCGGCGGACGTTCCAGCGCCAACACCAACCGCCTGGCCGAACTCTGCTCTCAGGTCACAGAGACGCTCCTCATCGAGACAGCCGAGGAAATTCAACCCGAATGGACTCAGGGTAAAAACCTCATCGGCGTCACCGCCGGCGCCTCCACCGCCGAGCAGTCGGTGGAAGAGGTGATGAAACGGCTGCACAACCTACCCTCGCCTTGACGGAGATACACGGCACTGCTTATAATTTAATCTGAATTTAACGGCATACCCGCTGACTTCGGGAATCTCTAAGATAGTCCCAGAAAAGACAGAATTCAGGTTAGATATTTTACCCGACCCGGTTTACGGAGGGAGGAACGATACCTTGGATTATTTTTTAAATGAGCAGCAGAAGACAATCAGAGACCTGGCCCGGAGGATTGCCGAGGAAAGAATCCTTCCTGTCCGGGCGGAGCTCGACGAAAAAGAGGAGTTCCCCTGGGATATTATCAAGGACCTGGCCGATGCCGACATGTTCCGCGTCTTTGTCCCGGAGGAATATGAGGGACTGGGCGGCGGCTGCCTGGAACTGTGCCTGGTCATGGAAGAACTCAGCCGGGTGTGCAGCGGGGTGGCGGTCACCTATGCGGCCAGCGCCCTGGGCTGCATGATCCTGATGGAGTACGGCACCGACGAGCAGAAGCGCAAGTTCCTCCCCGATATCGCCGGCGGTAAGAAGCTGGGCGCCTTTGCTATAACGGAGCCAACCGCCGGCAGCGACGCCAGCAATATCAAGACGACGGCGGAAAAGGTCGAGGGGGGCTACCTGCTTAATGGCACGAAGCAGTTCATCACCAACGGCGGCGAGGCCGAGCTCTACACGGTCATCGCCCTGACGGATAAAACCAGGGGCGCCCGCGGCGCCAGCGCCATTATCGTCGAAAAAGACACGCCGGGCTTTACCTTCGGCAAGAAGGAGAAGAAGCTGGGTATCCGCACTTCGGCCACCAGAGAACTTGTTTTTAAAAACTGTCTTGTACCCGAGGAAAACCTCCTCGGCAAGCCGGGGCTGGGATTCATCCAGGCGATGCGCCTCTTCGACCGCTCCCGACCGGGCATCGGGGCACAGGCGGTGGGACTGGCCCAGGGAGCTTTAGAGGCGGCCACGGACTATGCCCAGGAGCGCGTCCAGTTTAACCAGCCTATCATCACCATGCCGGTCGTCCAGCACATGCTGGCGGACATGGCCATCCAGGTCGAAGCTGCCCGGGCCCTGGTCTACGCGGCGGCCAGGTATGTCGATAGCGGCGCCCGGAGCGTTACCGAGGAATCGGCCATAGCCAAGGTCTTCGCCTCGGATGCCGCCATGAAGGTCACCGTCGATGCCGTCCAGATTTGCGGCGGCTCCGGCTACATGCGAGACTACCCGGTGGAGAAAATGATGCGGGACGCCAAAATCCTCCAGATATACGAAGGCACAAACCAGATACTCAGAAACGCCATAGCTATCAACCTGAGGAAGCGAAAGGCCAGAACGGGATGAATATCGTCGTCTGCCTGAAACAGGTGCCCG
>JAUWZF010000062.1 GCA_030615475.1 Dehalococcoidales bacterium
ATCGCTGCCAGCGATACCGCCGCCGTAGACTGGGCTACGTGGTCGCCGGTGGGTTATCTGCTTTCGCATATCTTCCCCGCTTTTCTGGTTGAAGCCAGGAATGAAATACTGGTATGGCATCGGGCCATAATTCACACTGTCCCGGCCTTTATCCTCCTCGGCTATATCTGGTTAAACCGTTCCCGACTGCAACATATACTGCTGTCGCCCATCAATATATTCTTCCGTTCGCTCAAGCCCAAAGGGGCCCTGAACCCGGTTGACTTCGAGACTACCGAGCTGTTCGGCGTATCCAAAATCGAGGAATATACCTGGAAACAGCTTATGGACCTCGACGCCTGCACGCGCTGCGGGCGCTGCCAGGATGTCTGCCCCGCCAACTTCAGCGGTAAAGCCCTCAATCCCAAGCAGGTTATTCTAGACCTGAAGGACCATCTTGACGAAACATATCCCGTGCCCTGGGGGAGAAAGCCCGTCGAGTCCCGCAAGGACATGATTTCCGAGGTAATTACCGACGAGGTAATCTGGGACTGCACTACCTGCCGCGCCTGTACCGAGGCATGCCCGGTTTACGTTGAGCATGTCGATAAGATAGTAGATATGCGCCGCAATCTGGCCATGGAGCAGAGCCGGTTCCCCGAAGAGGTTCAGAACACCCTTAAGAGCCTGGGGGCCAGGGGGCATCCGTTCCGGGGAACCACCGCGACGAGAACAACCTGGTTTGAAGGGCTGGAATTAGAGGAGCTGGCAGAGGATAAGAATCCGGAGATACTGTACTGGGTGGGCTGTACGGCGGCTCTTGAAGACCGTAATATGAGCGTGGCTAAAGCTGTAGTCAGTATCCTGCGGGCGGCGGGAGTGAATTTCGGAATACTCGGTGATGAAGAGAGTTGCTGCGGCGACCCGGCCCGGCGCATGGGGGACGAATACCTGTTCCAGACAACCTGCCAGAGTAATATCGAGATTCTCAAGGCGCACGATATTAAAAAGATACTCACCGCCTGTCCCCATTGTTTTAATACCCTGAAACACGAGTACCCGCAGTTCGGGGGTAATTTTGAGGTTGTCCACCATACCCAGTTTATCGCTGATTTGCTCCGCGACGGCAGACTGAAACCTGGCACGTTAGATGGCGCGAAAATCGCCTATCACGATTCATGCTATCTCGGACGCTACAACGATATTTACAAAGAACCCCGGGCAATATTGAGGGCTATCCAGGGAATTAATGGTGTGGAACTCGGCCGCTGCGGGTCAAACAGCTTCTGCTGCGGCGGGGGCGGAGGCCACATGTGGATGGAAGAGGACCCGGAAAAGCGGGTCAATAACCGGAGAATCGAGGAGATAATCCAGGCGAAGGTTGATGTCGTAGCCACGGCCTGCCCGTATTGCTTGACGATGTTCGAAGACGGTATTAAAGCAATGGAGGCGGAAGAAACCCTGCGCGTCAAGGACCTGAGCGAACTGGTTGCCAAAGCGCTGGACAGGGATAAACTCTAAGCTACTCCCCTCCTCATCCCCTCCCGGCACTCTTGCCTGTCCGGTCCCGGCTTCCAGCTGGCGCAGCAGGCGGGTTTTACCGGATGGATAGCGCAGGAGGCTAAACCGTCGGTATATTCCAGAAAAGCGCAGGCGCCGTTCACGTGCCGTACCAGGCGGTATTCGGAATACTGCCATCGTGAATCGTCATAAAGCCGCTCCCAGTCTTTCATGGTTATCCCCAGGAAAGAAACAATGCGTACTATATCTTCCGGGTCAACGAACGCCTGGTGCATGGTACAGCAGACACCGCACCACCGGCATGCCATCGACTCTGACTTTATGTCAGGCGTATCAAATGTATCTCGCGATAAATTTGGATTGAATTTTGCCGAATTCATTTCACGATGTTGCTGATTTGCTTGAATTTATCCCCTTTGGCCACCTTGAGCAGCTCGAACAGCGCCATCTCCATGGTCGTCGGGCTAACCCCCGCCGTCCCCATCCTTAACAGGCTGACCAGCTTATTCTCCGGCTCCCGTGAAGAAACGCAGTCGCCGACCACCTGCACCTCGTAGCCGGCCCGGAACAGGGCCATCGCCGTCTGGTAAACGCAGATATGGGCTTCAATGCCGGCAATGAGTACCTGCTTTCTCTTTAACAACTCCAGCGACCTGCCGAAAGCCCCCTCGTCGCAGCAGTTGAAGCAGACCTTTTCTATCGACTTAACATCCGGCAGTAGCTCTTTTATCTCCGGCAGCGTCGGGCCCAGTCCCTTCGGGTACTGCTCGGTCAGGACTATGGGTATCTCCAGCACCTGCGCCCCTTGAATAAGCTTCAGCACGTTCCGCAGGAGCTTCTCCTTATCGTGCATGACGGGGAAAAGTCTTTCCTGAAAGTCGATTAATACCAGAACGGTGTTATCGGTGGTAAGCATTGTCGGCGCGCCCATGATAAGGTTACCTCAATTAGTTAAATTCAAACGCCGGACTCCTGCGCCCGGCCTGCGTAAACAGTATAGAATCTTATCTGATGTATGTCAAAGCGGGTGGAGTTCAAATCCAGCTTACTCACCTTATAGATTGCCTAAAAACAACGCCTCTTCAATAATCTCCTTAGCCTCATAGCTCATCGCTACTCCCCTTCATCACGATACTGCACATTATAGTATTTGCATAATTTAGGAGGAAATGTGCAAAAAGTCAATATATTGAGCTTTTTTTACGTTTACCTGATATACCGGGCTTAAAGCTAGCCAGTTTTCACCATAATTCTTTTTTATGATAAAAATTATCAGACCTATTCTGGCTCAGTGCTGTCGGGCACAGTGTACCGCTTACCGTATTTTACGCCGGGTACTTCTTTACCCTCGTATATTATCTGATCCTCACCAACAACAGCTATTGCCTCGACCTCAACCAGGATATGAGGATGCCATAGCTGAACTACCTCAACAGAGGTCATCGCTGGTACGTGGTCGCCAAAGTACTTGCGGAACACGGGCATCATCTTATTTATGTCCCAGAGATGTCGGTTGAAAAAGTTCAATTTGACCACATCCTGCATGCTGGAGCCAGCCACCTCCAGCAATTCCTTCATATTCTCAAAGACCATCTCAATCTGGCCCACAAAGTCTCGCTTATGACATATCACATGGTTCTTATCCCTAGGCGTCTGTCCAGCTATATAAATAGTGTTGCCTACCCTAATGGCGTGCGAAAACGCAAACCTCTTTCTTGCCGGCGCCAGTCTGTCCGAATAAATAATCTCCTTTTTGGCCATTATTTTTTACCTCCTATTTATTGATAGAATTATAATCAACTTTCTTAGAACAAGCAAACACTATTAGTTGATTGTAAATATCATCTTGAGGGAAGAAGCCGCTCTGAAATCAAAATTTAGACCCCTAGAAATTTGTTCACCTTCTTTCCCCTCGTCGGGCGGCTGCTTTTCCTGTCGGCTGGTAACTGGTATACTTAGTTTGAAACTGGACAGCCTTCACTCTGATAAGGAAGAACAACCCATTGAATAGCAACCCCAAAATGCTTATCGGCGATAAGCCCGGATTCTTCTATGGCTGGTACATAGTCGCCGCCTCCTGGGTGATGCTCTTTCTGGTAAGTGCGGTCGGTGTGGGTATCTTCTTCAAGCCGATACTGGAGGAGTTCGGGTGGAGCCGGGCCACCCTTTCTGCCGTCCACACGTTCGCGATGCTCCTCTTTGCCGCAGCCACGCCGTTTATCGGCAGGTTTATCGACCGCTTCGGTCCGAAGGTGATGCTCTTTATATCCCTGGCCACGCAGACCCTCAGCAGCACGGTTAACGGCCTGGCTAACGGTATCTGGCATATTTTTACCGGCCGGTTCCTGTACGAGATAAAGGCGTTGCAGGGCAGCCAGGTGCTGATAAACCGGTGGTTCGTGAAAAAGAGGGGCCGGGCGCAGGGCATCGCCGCCACCGGTCTGCCCATAGGAGCCCTGGTACTCTCGCCGCTCTCGCAATACCTGATACTTACCTAGGGCTGGCGGGAGACAATGTTTTTCTGGGCAGTAGTTACCTTCGTGATACTGTTACCCCTGACCCTGCTGATACGCAACAGTCCTGAAGAGAAAGGTTGCCTCCCCGACGGTGAGCCGGTTGATGTAGCGAAACATGTTGAGCCGGAAGCTGATGTACCCCTGACGGAAATTACAGGTGCATCTGGCCATACTCTGGCTGAAGCTGCCCGGAGTAGCCCCTTCTGGCTGCTGTCGGCGGCTCATCTTATCTGCGGTATCGGCTGCGGCTTTCTGATGACCCATATCGTCATCTTCGCTACCGATTTCGGCTACTCGGAGATGATTGGGGCTAGCCTCGTAAGCGTCCAAGGCGGTCTGAATCTAGTGGGCGTGCTGGTGACGGGTCACCTCTCCGACCGGTATGCCCGCAGCAAAGTGCTGGCGTTGATCCATGTTGTCCGCAGCCTGTCCTTTTTTATCGCCGTCGCTTTTATTCTCCTCAGTGGCAGCCCGCTGTGGATGCTTTACCTGGCTATGGCCCTGTTCGGTTTCGGCTGGTTCACCACGTCGCCGCTGACTTCCGGGCTGGTGGCCGACCTTTTCGGGGGTTTGCGCATGGGCACGATAATCGGCGTCACGATGTCCTGCCACACGGTTGGCATGGCGCTGGGTGCCTACGCCGGCGGCATCACTTTCGAGCTGACCGGCAGCTATTACTCGTTTTTCCTCGTCCAAGGCATTCTGGAGTTACTCGCAGCTAGCCTCGCCTTCGCTATAAAACGAAAGAAAAAGTACTAACGGGCTATTGCAAATTGCATTTGCGCGTTATATAATATGCGCAGTGGTTGTCAGTCTAGGTTATCACATATGCAGTTAAATTACTTTATCCCGACCCAGTTACGGATGACCTTAGCTCTAACCAACTAATAGAAGAAAGGAGGTCATCCGTTGAGTTTTGAGGACAAGGAACTCCAGTGTTCCGATTGTGGAGCTATGTTTACCTTCAATGCTGAGGAGCAAGAGTTCTTCCAATCCAAAGGCTACACTAATGAACCCAAGCGGTGCCCGGAATGCCGACAGGCAAGGAAGGCCGAGCGATACGGTTCCAGCGGCGGCTACAGGACACGTCAGATGTTCCCCGCAGTTTGCGCCGAGTGTGGCAAGGATACAGAAGTACCTTTTGAGCCCCGTGAAGGCAGACCGGTATATTGCAGCGAATGCTTCAATAAAATCAGGACTAACCAGTAATAGCCCGAACGCATAAAGGACACAAATATAGGCTGGTGGATGACATTATCCACCAGCCTATTGTTTTTCGCGGCTATACTAACGCTTTTATGTCCAGGTTCTGTTTCACCACTTCGGCCAGCCTGGATAGCTTCTTTTCCTGGTTCAGTCTGGTACTCATGAGAGTACCTTCAAGGCTGGCGATGATGTCTTTAGCCTCGGTCTCGGTGGTGATAATCGGAATGCCCCGCGCCTCCGCTTTCTGGAGGACATTGTAGGCCGGTCCCGACTCGTCGGGACTGCCGGTGAGGACGAGACATTTTGTCGATGTTTCCAGCGCGGCCAGCTGCATGTCCGGGCGGTCCTGCCGGACGATGGCGGCTTTATTATTCTTGCGTCCGAAGTAGTCCAGGCCGGAGTCGACGACCATCGCTCCCAGCATGAAGTTCTCGACCAGCTCCCCCGACTTTTCGGCGTTGTTCAGTATCTTCCCCCGGACGCTTTCAGCCAGCTCGCCGACCGTGATGGCGAGCAGGACTCTATTTTCGGGTATTACCGCCAGCACATTTATGCCCGCGGCGCCGAACTGCGCCGTAGCCTCGTCTTTGACACGCTTGACCTGGCTCTCCGGCACCTTGTTGATAATGACGCCCAGCAGATTCGCGCTGAACCCCTTGTAAACGTCGATAAATCCGGAGGCTTTACCGGAATAGGCTTCCACGGCGATGGCCCTGGCTTTCATCTCTTTAGCCGCGCCGTAAGTGTCCTTACTCACGGCGTCATCGGCCGTCGGCCCGAGCATGGCTTCAACGAGGACGACATCTCTGCCCTGAATCACATCGGGTGCGTTCACGGCGTCAGCCGGTCCTAAAACCTGCTTCATAAAGACGATGTCACTATCGGAGGCGTCTTTCTCAGCGACCTGCGGTTTCAAATAGCCCGCTTTCTTGCCGTCATTCATGAGGTTCCTGGCCAGACCGGCACAGATGGCGGTCTTGCCCGCAGATGCTTCCGCAGAGACTATATATAATACGCCCAAGTTTCACCCCCCGGCTGAATTTATTACCACCAGAATAAACCAATATATTATAATCCTTTGAGGCAGATTCGTAAAGGGGAGGGGTAAAAAATAAGCCCCCTCCCTTGCCACTATCGCCGCAAGAAGCTATACTGTTCCCGAACCGATAAGTACGGGAGCGATGAAATCATGCCGCCGACTGTCTATCCCACGGGAACGACCATTTTTTATCCGGAGAAATGCTGGAACGGGTATACCCTGTTCCAGGCTACGCTGCATCAGGCAAGAGGCGCGGGGGCCGTCCTGGTTGACATGAACGGCAACGTGGTCAACCGGTGGCGGGGATTCGACGGCTTCCCCAACAAGATACTGCCCGGCG
>JAUWZF010000255.1 GCA_030615475.1 Dehalococcoidales bacterium
ATCAGAGGCAGTATGGGCGTGCTGCAGGCTAGAATTCAACAACTGGCGGGAGAGTAAAATGGCAGACGACGAGAAGAAAGAAGAAGCCGCGGTAGAAGAGCCGAAGGCCGAAGAGCCCGTTCAGGAAGAGCCAAAGGCTGAAGAGCCCGCACCGGAAGAGCCGAAGGCTGAAGAGCCCGCACCGGAAGAACCGAAGGCTGAAGAGCCCGCCCCGGAAGAGCCTAAAGCTGAAAAGCCTGCCCCGGAAAAAGAAGAGGCCAAGAAGCCCAAGGCGGCCAGGCCAGAGAAGCCCAAGGTATCGTCGGCGGCTATCGCTGATATAATGACGGCTATTAAGAAAATGTCCGTGATGGAGCTGGCGGAACTGGTGAAAGCCCTGGAGACGGAGTTCGGCGTAAGCGCCGCGGCGCCGGTGGCCGTAGCTGCAGCGGCAGCACCGGTAGCGGCTGCTGCCGAGACCGAGGAGCAGACGGAATTTACCGTGATTCTTAAAGAAATCGGTCCCAACAAGATTAATGTCATCAAGGCCGTCCGCGAGTTGACTACGCTGGGGCTGAAAGAATCTAAAGACCTGGTGGAAGGTGCGCCCAAGCCGGTTAAAGAAGGCATCGGCAAGGAAGAAGCCGCCACCGCGAAGCAGAAACTGGAAGCGGCCGGCGCCACCGTTGAAGTAAAATAGATATTGCTCCAGTAAAGCAGGCGGGCGAGGTTTGTGGACCGGCCCGCCTGTTTGCAAATTCCGCGACGATGGCCTATAGTTTTAGCACTGATACTCCATATTAAGGAGTCGACCGTAATATGCCTCAAGGTGACTGGTACATACTGATGATTGTAGGCGGGTTGTTCATAGTTCTGGGTATTATCGGTATTGTCTGGGGCAGGTACGAGGAAAAGAAATACTACGAAGCTCTGACGACCCGTACCGACGTGAGAGAGTTCGTGTCACACTGGCCGGAGCGCCCGCAGCCCGGGGCATTGAAGGTGGGTGGCCGGATAGCCATCGCCCTGGGAGTCTTAATGCTGTTGGCGGGTGTTATCTTCTGGCTTCTGTCATAAGCCCGGCCAGGTATCGCCATAGTGGATAGATAAATATAAAAAGAATCCCGCAGGTTAAGAAATTATTGGCCTGTCGGGATTCTCTTTTTAGAAATACATCTTACCGGGTCCGGTGGTATAGTGGAACACCGGGCGGTCCACTCTCAAGAACGTTAAGGGACAGTGCTTGAGTCCTGCCGGGATAAATACGAGGCAGCTCTTCGTGATGATGTGTTTTTCGTCATCCAGCCATAGCTCCACCTCGGCGCCCAGGTCATTAGGGTCATCCAGGTCGGTGCCGATGAAGGCAATAACCTCGTCATAATCGTGAGTATGCGGCTCCGTGCCGACGCGCCTCCCCGCCTCGCCGCCCGGCACGGTGCCTGCCGGCCGGGGCAGGACCCAGACGCATTCCATGTAAAAAGCCCCCGGCGCGACATTGCTGTCCAGGTACAGGACGCGACCGCCTTTATTTTTCCCGGCGGCCGATATCGGCGGGCTCCATTCTGCTTCCACCGCAGGTTGTTTCAGCTCGGTGATGATATATTTACCGTATTTCGATTCTGCCATTTTTCATTCCCCTTCCGTCAGGAATTAATTACCGAGTTGCCCCCGGCTTATATCGGTGGCCTTGAAGTAAGGACTGCTATCAAAAGAAAATCTCTGTTCTTTTATTCGTAAACCTTGGTAGGCCCTGATGAGAAGACGAAAATAGGTTTAGTAACATTCCTGATAATCAACGGGCCGTGCTGCACGCCTGCCGGTATGAACGCCGAAAAGCTCTCCGTAATTACGTGTTTTTCACCATCTATCGTGAACTCTACTTCGGCCCCCAGGTCGTGAATATCATCGTAATTGTATACGTAGAAGCAGAGGAGCTGTCCCCAGGTATGGGTATGGGCGTCAGCCAGGACCTTCTCTCCTTTGGCCGTTTCTGCCGGCACTATCCACATGCACTCGTTGTAGAACTTGGCACCGGGTACAGTATCGGCGTCTATATGTGTCACCCGCTTGATAAAGTCGTAATTATGACGGTATTCCGGGAGTTTCAGGTCGGGTTTATCCGCGGTAATAAAACATTTAGCGTATTTTTTTTCTGCCATTTCTCTTGTCCTCTTCAATCTATATATTTATTGGTTCGATTCGGATTCAGGGACAATCACGCTAGCGGTACATCTGGCCCGGGCCCATGGTGAAATGGAACATGGGCCTGTCTATTCTCAGCGTCTTGAGGGGGCAATGTTTGGTGTTTTCCGGGATATAGACGACGAAACTCTTATCCAGGACGAATTTCTCATCTTCTATCCAGAACTCGATGACGCCGCCCAGGTCACTCGGGTCATCCGTATTGGTCCCGAAATAGGAGAGCAGTTCGGGAAAGGCATGGGCATGGGGGGCGAGAACCGGATTTTTCTTTGCTTCTTCGGGAGTGAGTGGTCTCATCGGCGGCATGTCCTTCATCGCCTGTGGCCAGAACCAGACGGCTTCGGCGTAGAAGGCGCCCGGTATAACCTCGCTGTCTATCCAGACGACATGCTCCAT
>JAUWZF010000236.1 GCA_030615475.1 Dehalococcoidales bacterium
AAATTGGCCGATATCGCCAACCAATTCGTGGCTAAGGCCAGAGACTTACTGGCCGGGCACCATCCGGAGAATATGGTCCTGCTGCGCGGCTTCGCCGGGAAACCTCAGTTTCCTACCATACAGGAAATATACAAATTAAACCCGCTGGCTATCGCCGTTTACCCGATGTACCGGGGACTGGCCAGGCTGGTCGGCATGGAAGTCGCTCGGACGGGCACAACGCTGCAAGATGAGTTTGATACTTTGAAGCAGAATTATAATAATTACGACTTTTTCTTCCTGCACGTGAAGTGGACGGATACCGCCGGTGAAGACGGCGACTTTACCCGCACGGTAAAAGTCCTGGAGCAGATTGATGCGGCTTTACCCGGCCTGACCGGCCTGGAGCCTGATGTGCTGGTGGTTACCGGCGACCACTCGACGCCGGCGTTGCTCAAGGGCCACAGCTGGCATCCGGTGCCGGTCCTCCTGTGCTCGAAGTACTGCCGCACGGACGCGGTACAAAAATTTTCGGAGTCGGCTTTTCTGGCCGGTGGCCTGGGCAGAATTCACGCTACGGATATTATGCCCCTGGCTATGGCTAACGCCCAGAAACTGACTAAATTTGGTGCTTAGGAGTTGAAAAATGGCTCGTGTACCGATGATCGCCGGTAACTGGAAGATGAACACGACGGTAGGGGATGCCGTCGAACTGGTAAAGACGATGCTGCCCGAACTCGATAAGGTAAGCGGTGTCGACAGGGTGGTCTGCCCGCCCTTCGTGTCTCTGGCGGCGGTTAAAGAGGTCATTAAAGATAGCTCCGTCAAGCTGGGGGCGCAGAACGTCTTCTATGAAGAAAAAGGGGCTTATACCGGCGAGGTTTCACCGGAAATGCTGGCCGGACTCTGTGAATACGTTATCATCGGACATTCCGAAAGACGCCAGTATTTCGGCGAGACCGAGGAAATTATCGATAAAAAACTAAAAGCAGCGATGAAGAACCTGCTGAAACCCATATTCTGTATCGGCGAGAGTCTGGAAGAGAATGAGGCGGGGAGGACGGAAAATGTCCTGACCCACCAGTGTATGGCGTCCTGTGACCGCCTGTACTTTATCGGTGGCATGGTTATCGCTTACGAGCCGGTGTGGGCTATCGGCACGGGCAGGTCGGCCACCAGTGAAGAAGCCAATAAGACCATCGGCTTTATCCGGCAGTTGATACGTCACCGGCACGGCGGCGAGATTGCCGATAATGTCCGTGTTCTCTATGGCGGTAGCGTTACTGCCACGAATATCGCCGAATTCATGAAAAAACCCGAGATTGACGGCGCTCTGGTCGGCGGAGCCAGCCTGAAAGCCGATGATTTCCTGAGCATAGCTCAACAGACCTCGGAAATCCGGGGCGTCTCCTGATGGCATGAAGCGTCTCGTCGCTATCGTCGGTCCCACCGGTATCGGCAAGAGCCGCCTGGCTCTGCACCTGGCCGGTCGTTTCCACGGGGAAATAGTCAGCGCCGACAGCCGGCAGGTGTACCGTTACCTGGATGTCGGCACGGCCAAACCGACTCCGCAGGAACTCTCTCATATACCTCACCATCTCATTAACATCGTTAACCCCGACGATGATTTCAGCCTGGCTCAATATCAGGAACTGGCTTACAAAGCTATCGAAGATATACACCGGCGTAATCAACTGCCTTTTCTGGTGGGGGGCAGCGGTTTATATGTAAAGGCGGTGCTGGAAGGGTGGCAGGTGCCGAGAGTTTCTCCCGACCGTGAATTCAGGTATAATAGAGAGAAGCTGGCCAGCGAGAGCGGTGTCGACGAGCTCTACGAGGAGCTTGTCAGGGTCGACCCCGAAGCGGCGCGGAAGATTGACCGCCGCAATGTGCGCCGGGTAGTCAGGGCGCTTGAGGTGTATGCCAGGACCGAGAAGCCGTTTTCCAGGCTCGGACATAAAAAAGCCCCTGCCTTTGATTCATTTATTATCGGCTTAACGGCCGAAAGGGCAGCGCTGTATCGCACGGTCGACCGCAGAGTCGATGAAATGATAGAGCGCGGCCTCGTGCGGGAAGTGGAGAATTTGCTGAAAATGGGGTATCATTTAGACTTACCGTCCATGTCCGGTATCGGTTACCGGCAGGTCGGACAGTATCTCAACGGTGAGCTGGCCCTGGAAGCGGCGATACAGAAAATAAAGACGGAGACCCACCGTTATATCCGGCACCAGTATGCCTGGTTCCGGCTGACGGATGATAGAATACACTGGTTCGATGTAGAGAGCCAGGGAGATGATGAGATAGAGAAGGAACTGGCCGGGTTTTTAAGAAGCGAATAAGCGGGAGCAGGAAGAGAGACAGGGAATGGACTTTACCAAGATGCAGGGCGCCGCCAACGATTTTGTCGTGGTGGATGCGCGTAATATGGAGCGTGACTGGCACGGACTGGCTTTAGCCACGTGCGACCGTCATCTGGGTATCGGTGCCGATGGCCTGATACTGCTGATGTCTTCGGATAAGGCTGATTTCGGTATGCGCATCTTTGATGCCGACGGCTCTGAAGCCGAGACCTGTGGCAACGGTATCAGGTGCCTGGCCAGATACCTTCTGGAGAAAGGGCTGGTCAGTCCGGATACCAATGAGATAACGATAGAAACGGTAGCCACCATCAACAGGGTTACGTTTGAACGGGAAGGCGGTGAAGTCGCCAGGTTCCGGGCCAACATGGGCAAGCCCGAATTTTCCGCCGATAAAATACCGGTAAATCTGAAGTCGGGAGAGGGCGGTGTAGTTGACATAAATAATATGCTTAGCTATAAGGTTAAAGTCAATGGCGCCGACCTGACTCTCAACCTTATCTCCAT
>JAUWZF010000258.1 GCA_030615475.1 Dehalococcoidales bacterium
CAGTGCCTGCATGGGGAACGCGGCGGTGGTGCTGGGCATGGTATCCGGCCCGGTGTATTTACAGTCTTTACATCTTGCTTTTACCGCTTCGCCGACCGCTTCCACCTTGGCGTTGAGTTCATTTTCGGTATTGCCCGTAATTTCTGCCGTGATGACAAACTCCGGTTCGTCGGGAAGCCGGTGTACCGCCGGGTGCATGGGCGCTTTCTCGTGAGCGTAAGCCGCCATGCCGACCTTGTTCAGGGCAAAGGAGGTGCCGATAAGGTCGTCGGGAATCCTCGTCCGTATTATTGCCTGGAGAATTTCATAGGCGCTTTCCAGGTCCATAGCCATGAAGGTCACCGCCGTGCCGTGTTTCGGATTGGGCCAGAGGCTCACAGCCATCTTGGTGATGACGCCCGTGGTTCCCTGCCACCCCAGGAAGAGGCCGTCAAGTTCGGGGAAGGGTGCGATGGCCTGCCATGTTTGGCTGGCCGCACAGGAGCCGATTTTTATCAGTTCTCCCGTGGTCAGCATGACTTCCAGTCCGCTTACCCAGTGCGAGGCATCGCCGTATCTGAAGGATAGATTATCGAGTCCCTGCACGAGGGCATTGGTTATAACGCCGGTGGAGGGAGGTGAAAAGGCATAGGTATATCTCAAAGTGGGGTGATGTTTATCCAGGTAGGCCTTAATCTGACCGAAGGTCACGCCGGGCTCGACGACGGCATACATGTCGGTCTCACTAACCTCGATGATGCGGTTCATCCTTTTCAGGTCGAGCACGATGCCTCCCTCGAGGGGGATGGTCAGACCGCCGACATTACCACCGGCCACATAGGGGATAACCGGGATTTTTTCTTTATTGGCCAGAGTGATAACGGCTCGTAATTCCTCCAGGGATTGTGGCAGCACTACTATGTCCGGCCAGTTCGACTCGGCCGGCGTCAGGTCGTAGGAGTAAATATACAGGTCGGCCTGATTGGTGGAGACGAATTCGCTCCCGACGACTTTTTCCAGTTCATCGACAACCCTGCTTTTCACTGCTTCAATCATTTCCCCGACCTCCTTGGTTATTCGCGACCGATAACCGTGGTTAGATTTGATTCATTTGCCGGAGTTTCAGCGCCAGATTGGCCCCGGCTTCCTCCGGCGTCTGTCCTTCCACTCTGTCGCATTGTACTTCTCTTTCGGGTATGTATAGTTTCAACGGCTTGGTTTGCTTCAGCGGGGTTATATCGACGGCCAAATCCTCGGCGTGCCAGGTGGTGAAGGGTTGTTTCTGGGCGGCAATGAGTCCCTTGACATTGGCCGGGCGCAGTTCACCCATTTCGTGGCTGACCGTAACCAGGCAGGGCAGCGAGACCTCCACCGCCTCGTAACCGTCGGCCAGCGACCGTTCCACCCGTACCGTGCCGTCGTTGACCTCTATTTTCCGGGCAACCGTGACGCTGGGGATGCCCAGCAACTCGGCCACGCCCGAGCCCACCTGCCCGGCGTTGGTATCGGCCGCCATCCTGCCGGTAAGAATAAGGTCATACTCTCCCAGTTTCTTGATGGCCGCGACCAGGAGATAAGCGGTGGTATAGCTATCGGCATCCTCAAATATATCGTCCTCAATGACGACAAGGTCGTCGGCGCCTACGGCCAGGCACTTCTTTACTACCGCTTTGGGTATGAATTTACCGGCGCTTATTACCGTTATCTTACCCGGGTGCTGCTCCTTAATTCTGAGGGCAGCCTCAAGGGAGTTCTCATCATAGGGATTCAATACCGGCGGGACGCCCTGGCCGGGGACAACACGCATTCCTTCGGGGTCGATTTTAAAGGTGGAAGTGGGGGCTTCAGGGTCGATGACTACCTTGACACAAACGATTATGTTTAGCATCTCTATATTTCCAGGTGTTTCATACCGCAGGAAGCGATATATCGTGCGGACTCCGCCATATCATACTTGTTTCCGGACACCATCGTCAACCCTGGGAAGGGGCATGATTTTTGAAAATAGAGTAGTCGGCTGCTTGATTTTACGTATTTTTTTAGAATTGATATACAGTCAGGACACGGGCGGTTAGCTCAGTGGTTAGAGCGCTTGCTTCACGTTAAGGAAACGCTGTGAAAGCAGGGGACACGGGGCAGAGTTTGACATGGCGGCAGTACCCAAATACACTTGTGGTGGGGTCTTTTATAGAAATACATCCCCTTAAAAAACACGAGAGGATTTGTTATGGAACAGAACATACCGGAGAACACACCCTTCAAAACCGGGAATTATCATCACGTTGGGGTGATAGTCAGAGACATGGAAAAGACGATTGAATATCTATCATCCATCGGAATCGGGCCGTTTGGCGTAAAGGACGGGCCGCTTTACGTAGAAGTGCCGTTCAAGGGCGAGTTGTACGGAAAACCCGCCGAGTGGAAGGTAAAAATCAGCAATGCCAAAATCGGCGATTCCGAACTTGAGCTGCTTCAACCATCCGGTGGGGAATCAGCGTTGCAGGAGTTTCTGGATAACCACGGCGAGGGCCTTCACCATATTGGGTCTCTCGTCGATGACGTTCGCGGTGAGGTG
>JAUWZF010000204.1 GCA_030615475.1 Dehalococcoidales bacterium
GGCCCGGGTGGTGAGAGCATCAATCAGGTTACCGCCATCAGCACCTACCGTGCTACTGCCGACGGTTATCTGGAACTTCTCGTTGCTCTCCAGCAGGTCGTCACCGTCATCATTACCCAGCGGCTCGAATTGCCAGTAGAGATTATCCACGGCCTGATACTGGTCAGTGTAGTTGAGGACCACGACATTGCTGTCAATCGTGGTGTCGGCAATACCAGTGTTGCCGGAGGCGGCCGTGGGTTCGGTAAAGTCAATCGCTTCACCACCGAGCACGTTGGATACGATGAAGCTTACCTGCTTGATGGTGCCGCTGGAACCGGTGGTGTTGGCCGTAGCGATAATGCCGCCCTTGAGTTCCAGAGTGCTCCGGGCTTCCTTAAGCCCGGAATAGACGGCTTCCTGAGCCTTCTGCGTGGAGAATAAGCCGGCGGACAGTGCCGTGTAGGCGAAGACCGCGGCCACCACGACGAAGGCAATCAGGATGATGGCGGTCTCTAGACCAGTGATACCTTTCTCATGGTTCATGAATTTCCTAAACATTTTTCCTCCTTACTTGATTGGGTTTTTCGGGTTAAGAAATATTCTTTCCTTGGTTTTGCTGAACACCTCTGTTCTTTTTGACATCACCCCCTTCCATTTCATAACTTTGTATCTTCAGTTGTTACCCCTTATATTCACATTACATTCGCCCTCCTTTGCGCTGGTTTACTGGCTCATCATGTCGGTTTGCACCGTTTAACCGGAAAATATTCCCTCCTTAAAGGGGGCGTAAACCAGCTCGTAATTAATATGTTTCGCCGGACTGCTATCGGGGCCGCCGGGCTTCAGAAAATCCGGAGAATCCAGCGGTGCCGGTACGGCAGACTCCTGGCTTAGCTCGTGGGAGAATATATCGGTGATGACCGGAATATATGCCAGAGCTGCCGTTACGACTATGCCCGCGATAAAGGCAATAGCCATCCGTACCCCGGTGGTGCTATCTTCGCCATCTTGTTTCCGGCTGGTGATTCCTCTTATAACTTCCCACATCTTTATGCTGATACTGCTGGCAAATTCTGACTTCATTAATTAATACAGGTTGACAATCTGGTCGACTCTGGCCGGGACGGTGCGCTCAAGAACGAGTACGGCACCAGCGGGCGGTTTCACTTCCAGCTGGAACCTGTGATATGGACCCGGTTTCTGCTCTTCGGTAGCATTGGCGCTGACACAGGTTAAGTCGACCGTAATCATGAAAAGCTCATTCTTGTCGAGCAGGTTATCGGGGGTATCCGTGTTCAGCTTGGTCATCGTCCAGTTTACCGTAGGGAATATCTGGTAAGCGTCGCTATATGAGATAATGACGAGGTTGGAGCCGTTCGCGGAAGTGTCGGTGAAGTCTATCGAGCCGCCTCCCGTGGTGGTGGCTACGGTAAAGTAGACTTCCATCAGCACACTGTTCTCCATTTTCCCGTAAATGTTGCCTTTTATCTCTATGGTACTTTGAGCTTCTTCCAGGCCGGAATGAATAGCTTCCTTTGCTTTCTGGGTGGAAAACAGGCCGGCCGAAAGGGCGACATAGGCAAACACCGAGGCTACGATAACGAAAGCAATGAGGATGATGGCTGTTTCTATTCCGGTGATGCCCTGCTGGTTCCTGAATACGCTCTTCACCAATCTGTGCATCACGATTTCCCCCCTTGCGATGGCATGGATACTTCCAATCTACCTCTGATAGCTGACAGTGACCACTAGACCATCCCTAGTCTTGGTATGTCATTTTCCTAATAATCGTCTGGGGGAGTTCTCCAATCACAAAGCAAAGAATTCCCTATGACAAAATAGGGGGTAGCATCCATGGTAATTTGGGGGTGAGATGGCAGAATCAGAAGCGTACACCTGTAAATATTCGCCAAATGGCCAAAATATAATGAAATATTAATGGTAATTTAATGGGATATTTATGAATATTTATTAATCTCTTTATATATCTGGCTTACAATCATAAGTAGATGTTACCAAAAGGTGCCGGAGGTTGCGGGGGGATAGAGTAATAAAAGGTATAAAGGGAAAGGCATAAATATGTTGCAGGAAAAGTCAGAAACCGTAAGCTTATACGTAGTGGAAGAGCAGGAAATCTACCGGGAGATGTACAGTTATATCCTGCCGAACCGGGCCAATATTGAAATACTGCGGGTCTCGGGAAATGGTGAAACAGGAGCTATGGAGCGGGCGGTATCTGAACTTCGTCCCAATGTCATGTTATTGAGTGTCAAGAAGCTTGATATAGATATTATTGAAGAGTTAGAGCGAATCAGGAATAGCTATCCCAGGATGGGGATAGTTATTTTACTTATATTTTACAGTTCACAGGACATTGAGCTATTACGCCGGCTGGCACTCTGTGGGGAAAGCGGTATGGCGCTCTTCCTGAAACAATCCCTGGATAAAGTCGACCATCTGTGCCAGATGATTACCGCCGTTAGCCAGGGGCAGGTTATCCTCGACCCGCCGCTGGCTACTTTTATGTTCGCCGGAAAGCCGGAGTGCCCCTTCCTGAAGCAGCTCACCACCCGGGAGCTGGAAATCCTCAGCCTTCTCTCGCAGGGCTATACCAACTCGGCCATTGCCAAAACCCTATTTATCGATATTAAAACGGTCGAGCATCACCTGAACAGCATGTACAGCAAGCTCAAGGCAGACCCCGATTATAATTCGAAACACCTGAGAGTCAGCGCCGCCCGGCTTTACCTGGAAACGATGGGTACCCTGTATCAGAAGGAAGAACCGCTCGTACGCGCCGGGGAACGATAAGGACCTTATAACTTATAATAGGTAGATTACCAGTTCCTTGATATTCCAGATGACCACGAGAACAAGCAGGCCGATTGACGGCCAGAGGAGCCTGCCCGGCATCAACCAGGCGATGAGAACTGTATCCCCAGCTTGATCACCAGAAGCAGCGCGGGTATTTGAACGAGGTATCTGATGAAGGGATTTAATTCAGCCAGGCCGAGTTGCATTGCCAGTACCGTCAAAGTCAGGTCAAACTGGCTCAGGAGAATAAAAGAAGCCTTTTCCGCGGTACACTTTCTAAATGTCGCCGAAGAATCCCACCAGCTGGTTTCCATTCCGGTAATCAACCACCCTTTGCGCAAGAAGTAAAAACCGTCTGTACG
>JAUWZF010000061.1 GCA_030615475.1 Dehalococcoidales bacterium
AAGACTGCTTCCTTCTCATCCAGCCGTTATACCATACCGGCGGTAAGATGCACTGGTTCGGCAGCCTGATTGCCGGCGCCCGGGCTGTCATGACCACCGGCGGCGAGAGAATTACGGCAAAACTCATACTGGAAACCATCAGCCAGGAAAAAATCACCATATGTATGCTTCTGGTGCCCTGGCTCCAGGACATCGTCACCGCTCTTGACAGAGGCGATATAAAACTATCTGATTATGACATAAGCTCCCTGCGACTTGTCCACTCCGGAGCGCAGCCTATCCCGCCGGTGCTCGTCCGGCGTTTCGTGAAGTACTTCCCGGACATCGAATACGAGGAGAACTACGGCCTCACTGAGACGGCGGGACCCTGCATGCACCTCGGCCTGGAAAACTTTCATAAGCTCGGTTCTTTCGGATACCCGCGGATTAACATAGACGCGCGGGTCGTTGATGATAATGATAACGATGTTCCGGCAGGCGGCGTCGGCGAGATGATTATCCGGGGGGCGAATGTCATGAAATGCTATTACAAGAACCCCGAGAAAACCGCCGAAACTCTCCGGAACGGATGGCTGTACACCGGCGACCTGGTGAAACAGGACGAGGAAGGCTTTATCTCCTATATTGACAGGAAGAAAGACCTGATTATCAGCGGCGGCGAGAACATCTTCCCCGTCGACCTGGAATCTGTCCTCATCGGCCAGCCCAAGGTCAAGGACGTGGCCATCATAGGTATTCCTGATGATAGGTACGGCGAGGTGGTCGCCGCCGTCGTTCAACCCAAAGAGGGTGTTGACCTGACCGAGGAAGAAATGAGGGCCTACTTCGAACCGGAGCTGCCCAAGTATGCCTGGCCCAGAATCATTCTCTTCGGCGACGTGCCGCGCAACCCTACCGGCAAGATTGAAAAACCCAAGCTCAGGGAACGTTATGCCGACGTGAGGTGGAATCCCAAGGGATAATCGAAAAATAACCTGTAGAAGGAGGATATATAATGAATATAAAAGATTGCGCCGATTTCGCCAACGAGAACAAGACCTGTTACCTGGCCACCGTGGAAGGCGACCAGCCGAGGGTCAGGGCCCTGGGGATGTGGTACGCTGACGAGACAGGATTTTATTTTCAGTCGCAATCCATCAAAGCCGTCTACAAACAGCTGGAGAAGAACCCCAGGGTAGAGGCATATTATTGTACCAAGGATTTCAGCAAGGTACTGAGGGTTTCCGGTAAGGTGAAGTTTATTACCGACTCTAAAATCAGGGCGAAGTGCATCGAAGAGAGACCCTTTGTCAAGAATTTCGGCATTACCGAGCCCGATAACCCCCTGCTGGCCGTTTTCCAGATTTACACCGGCGAGGCTTACTTCTGGACTATGGCGGATAACATGAAGGAGGCCGATTTACCCAGAATCAAATTTGGGGGATAATCGCTCAGTCCTAGGGAGGGAGTAGTAACATGGCTGAAGGCAAATACGGGAAATACTTTTTTAAAAATCCCATAATGCAGGGGAAATTCTGTCCCAGGTTAATCTTCTTCAGCCGGCAGCATGAGGAGGTAGGTGAAAAGAATTTCTCCGTTCTATGGAACTGCATCACCGAGCCGTTCCTCATGGTGAACGACCCTCATGCGCATGACTTCGACCAGTTTCTCCATTTTTACGGGGCCAACTCGCTGGATATCACCGACTTCGATGCTGAAGTCGAGATGTCGTTAGGCGAGGAAGGCGAGAAACACATCATCACCGAACCTACCGTTCTTCATATACCCAAAGACACGATTCACTGCCCGCTCAACTTTAAGGTCGTCAACAAGCCGGTGATATTTATGAATGTAGCCCTGACGCCCCAGTATGTCATGGGGCCGCCGGGGGCTCCGCCGCCGAAGCCATAAAATAGCGACGATATATTCGGTCTTTATTTTACAGCTATGGACAAATACGCTCATTATCGTATATAATTCTTAAGTGACCGTGGTCGTAAATGACTTAGTGGCGTAGAGCAGGAGTCGCTACACCTCCCTGCTCTATTGTTTTTTAATAATTTTTCAAAATGAGCCGGGCGTGTGATGTTTCTGGTTATACGGAAGAATCGCCGGGAAATATAGAAAAGACGATACTTGAGCTAATTCTGCTCTGCTAGAAAAGGGGGGAAATGCTACCAGGAATATTTTGGATTGTACCTGTAGCTGGGGTATTAACAATTATCTTCGCCGTGGTGCTTGCCAGGAACGTGCTCAAGCGTCCCACGGGGACACCTAAGATGAAAGAAATCGGCGATATTATCTTTCAGGGTGCCTGGGCGTTTCTCAAGCGTCAGTACACCACCATTACTATCTACTCGGTCGCCATTGCCATTATCATCGGTGTTCTGGTGGGCTTGCTGGGCGGAACCGAGGTGAAGGGCCTGAGCCAACTCGATATCGGCTGGCGAACGGGGGTGGCTTTCCTTGTGGGCGCTTTCTGCTCCGGCTTGGCCGGTTTTATCGGCATGTACATTGCGGTGAAATCGAATGTCCGCTGTGCCGCCGCCGCACAGCAAAATCTTACGCAGGCTGTTAATGTTGCCATTCGTGGCGGTGCCGTCTCCGGTTTTCTTATCACCGCTCTGAGCCTCATCGGTGTTACCGTTATCTTCTTCGCCTATGGCGGTAATACTAACCCGGAAATCTCGCCGCACTTAATCGTCGGCTTCGGTTTCGGCGCCAGTTTCGTGGCGCTTTTCGCCCAGCTCGGCGGTGGTATCTATACCAAGGCGGCTGATGTCGGTGCCGACATTGTTGGAAAGGTCGAGTCCGGAATCCCGGAAGACGACCCGCGTAATCCCGCCGTCATTGCCGACCTCGTCGGTGATAATGTCGGCGACTGCGCTGGCCGTGGCGCCGACCTTTTCGAGTCCACGGCTGCCGAGAATATCGGCGCCATGATACTCGGCATTGCCGCGTATATTGCTACGGATAACGTAGCCTGGATATTGTTCCCGCTCTGTGTCCGTGGTTTCGGCATGATTGCCTGCATGATCGGTATACTCTGCGTGAAGGCTAAAGAGAACGAGAACGCCATGAACGCCCTCAACCGAGGTTACTTCGTGGCTATCGGCCTATCCGTTGTCGGTCTTGCCATTACCGTTTATTACATGCTGGATAACTGGTGGCTCTTCGGGGCCGGCATGATTGGTATCATCGCCAGCATAGTAATCATTTTCATTACCCAGTACTACACCGAGTCGCGTTACAAGCCGGTACAGAGTATTGCGGAGGCATCCAAGACCGGCCCGGCCACCAATATTATCATGGGAATGTCGGTAGGTTTTTCCACGACTTTTGCCACGGCGCTCGTCATCGGTATCGCCCTCCTGCTCTCTTTCTGGATGGGTGAAATGAGCGGTGTCCATGGTGCCTTCGGCACGGCGGTCGCTACGATGGGTATGCTGATGACCTGCCCTTATGTCCTGTCTATGGATACTTTCGGACCCATCACCGATAACGCCAACGGCATCAACCAGATGGCCGGTGCCGGACCCGAAATCCGCCGGATAACCGACCGCCTGGATGCCGTCGGCAATACCACCAAGGCCCTGACCAAGGGCTATGCCATGGTCTCCGCCGGTCTCGCCGCCTTCCTGCTCTTTCAGGCTTATCTGGATAGAGTCTCCTTTATCAAGTTCGGCGAAACCGGTCTGTATAATATCGTTAACATCGCCCGCATCGAGGTCTTCGTCGGGGCGCTACTCGCCGCTATGATTGTTTTCCTCTTCTGTGCCTGGGCTATCAAGGCTGTCGGCAAGACAGCCTCGACAATTATCGAGGAAGTCCGCCGCCAGTTCCGCGCCGACCCTGAGATTCTCAATCCCAAGGACCCGGAACACCCGCACAAGCCGGACTACGGCAAGGTGGTGGATATCACTGCCCGCGCCGGACTCCGGGAAATGATTGCCCCCGGACTGCTACCCGTAATGGGGCCAATCGTTATCGGGGTAATCTTCCGCTTTATCCCGGGCTATGATGCCGCTATGGTCGTAGCGGCGGTGCTCATGGTTGGCACCATTGTCGGTATCTTGATGGCATCCTATATGAACAACGGCGGCGGCGCCTGGGACAATGCAAAAAAGATGATTGAAGACGACCAGCTGAAGGATGAAAATGGCAAAGTCCTGGGCAAAAAGTCATTCGCACATCAGGCGGCAGTCGTCGGCGATACTGTCGGCGACCCGCTCAAGGATACCGCTGGGCCGTCTCTGCACGTTTTAGTAAAACTCCTCGCCACCATCACGCTGGTTATGTGCCCCCTGTTCATCACGGTTTAGTGGCTGATATTCGGTAATAAAAGAAAAGGGGTATGATTTTAACAGTCATGCCCCTTTCTTATTTAAGGAAAGGATTGGCCCGCTTCTCCGTGCTGATGGTCGAGTCCGGGCCGTGGCCGGGGTGAACGATGGTCTCGGTGGGCAGCGTTAGCAGTTTGGTACGGATGCCGTTAATCAACTGGTCATAATCTCCGTCAATCAAATCATACCTGCCGATACCGTAGTTGAAGAGTGTATCCCCGGTAAACACAACTCCTTCCCCATAGATGCTGATGCCGCAGGGGGTATGCCCCGGCGTGTGGAGAACGGTGAAATGAAGACCGCCGATATCTATGCTGTCGCCTTCCTGGAGAATACGTTCGGGTTTGGGAGCGGCCTCGTAGGGCGGTTCGTAGATATAGCTCGGCGACTGCGGCAGGTATCTGGCGCATTCGGTGTGGACGGCTACTTCGGCGCCGGTAGCTTTCTTGACCTGTGACGCCGCCCCTACATGGTCGGGGTGACGGTGGGTTAAAACGATGAGCTTTATCGTCAATCCGAGCTTCTCGACGGCCCGTAAAATATCTTTAGCGTCCGCGCCGGGGTCGATTATCATGCCTTCCTTGGTCGCTTCCGAACCGACGATGTAGCAGTTGCTGGCGATCGGCCCGACAACGAGTTTCCTGACTATCAAGGCATCCTCCGTACAGTGGTTTTGATATTAAATAGTATAGCTGAACTGTAGAATTTTTGCATTTGAGTTAGAATAACTGCCTGCCTGCCACCACTTGCGCTGTTTCCGCAGTATGCGTTAAACTGTTAACGATATCATCACAGATTCATGCAGGTAGGGAGCCGAATTTGGCGGATATTCGCCCGTTTTGCGGTGTACATTACAATCCATCGCTGGTGAAAGACCTGGCGATGGTCCTCTGCCCTCCCTACGACGTCATTACCCCCCAGCTGCAGCAGGAACTTTATCAACGTAGCGGCTGTAATTTCGTGCGTGTCGAATTCGGGCGGGAGCTCCAGCAGGATAAAGACACGGACAACAGATATACCCGCGCCAGGACGACTCTGGAGAAATGGCTGAATCAGGGAATCCTGAAGGTTGATAGAAAGCCATCTATCTATATCGTTTACCATCATTTCACGCATCGGGGTAGACAGTACCGTCGCCGCAGCATCAGCTGTCTGGTCAAACTGGAAGAATGGGATAAGATGATTGTCCGCCCGCACGAGGGCACCCTGCCCCGGCCCAAAGGCGACCGATTAAGCCTTTTATGGGCGCTTCAGGCCGATACCAGCCCCATCATGGCGCTCTACGATGACCGGGAGGGGCGGATATCATCGTTGCTGGACGAGCACACCGGAAAGCCCATACTGAACGCCGATATCGGTGATGGAGAAAGCCATCAAGTGTGGGCGGTCACGAGTGCGGAAACAATCGGGCAGATACGCGACTGCCTGGCAGGACAGGCACTCTACATTGCCGATGGCCATCACCGCTATGAAAGTGCCCTGATTTACCAGCGTGAGAGACGCACCACTTCCTTATCAGGCGCGGAAGAAGAGCCATTCGATTTCGTGATGATGACGCTGGTGGATTTTACCGACCCCGGACTCGTTATCCTGCCGGCGCACCGCCTGGTTAGAGGCGTTCCTCAATCGGCGCTTGATGGTCTGATGGCCGGCTTAAAAACATTTTTCGCCGTCGAAGAAATACCGTTAAACAAAGCTGATATTTTATCGCAGATTAACGGACTCCTGTCTGAAGATGCGGATGAAGTGAAGCTGGTCCTGTGTGGCCTGAGCCAGGAGCGGCTTTTATGGCTCAGGTTAAGCGATTTCAGTATCGTCGGCCCGATGATACCGTACTTTCATTCGGAGATTTATCAGAGGCTGGACGTGAGTATTGTCGATCATGTCATTCTGGAGGAGCTACTCGGGCTGACCCACGATAAGGTCGAGGCATTTCTCGACTACACCAATGATACTCTTGAGGCAGTCAACAGTGTCATGGAGCAGGAATATCAGCTGGCGGTTATCGTAAGCCCGGTAAAACCGGAGATTATCAAGGCCATTGCCGATAGCGGCGACCGAATGCCCCGGAAATCGACCTACTTTTATCCCAAGACGCCGGCCGGTCTGGTCTTCTACCGGTTCGGTAAATAAGGTTTTCTTTCTAAGATAGCCTTCACCCCGCACGATATTAACTAATACGCTGTACGTTTGACGCCTAGCTGGGCTTATATAGTATAATAATGATAAATTGGGCTGTTTCCAGAAGGAGTTCCGCTGATGGAGCTACCTCGGGAACTGTTTCCAGCTACAGGAGAAGAAAGCGTGCTGGTTGAGGAAGAGTTAGCTAGCTTTTCGCCCGAACGAGATACCATCGTGACCGTTGGCATTTTCGACGGAGTGCACCT
>JAUWZF010000118.1 GCA_030615475.1 Dehalococcoidales bacterium
GTTTTAGAGGGGCGAAGCCCCTCTTTTAAAACTTTCCCCCTCTCCTTTGAAGTATATTGGGATTAAGGGGGTGAGGTAGATGAACCCCGAACAGAAAGATACGGACTGCATTTTCTGCAAGATAGTCAACGGGGAGGTACCGACAGAACTTCTCTACCAGGACGAAGATGTCGTCGTCTTCCGTGATATCAACCCCTTAACACCCGTTCACCTTCTCGTCGTCACCAGGAAGCATATTCCCTCCCTGGCGCACATGTCCGATGAAGATACGGCGCTCGTGGGGAAGATGACCCGGGTGGCCAATCAGGTGGCCAAGGAGCAGGGCATTGCCGACAGCGGCTACAGGGTGACCATCAACAGCGGGGCGGACTCAGGGCAGATAGTGCCCCACCTCCACATGCACCTCATGGGGGGACGGCACCTGCGGTGGGGCCACTAGCCCTCTAGCGGTTTTTACGGTACTCCAGGTAAAACAGCAGCCCGGCGATGGTCTTGGCATCCTCAATTTTACCCGAATTAACAAGTTCGGGAACCTGCGTAACTGGCACCCGAATCACTTTAATACCGGCGGTGTCTTCGGCGGAGAGGGGGTCGGGCGTCAGGTCCGCGGCCAGATAAAGATGCAGATACTCGTTACAGAAGCCCGGCGTCGTATAGAAACCACCGAGCCGCGCCACTTTCCGCGGGCGGAAGCCCGTTTCCTCACGCATCTCGCGTATTACCGCCGCATCGATATCTTCACCTTCATCGATGCCGCCCGCCGGTCTCTCCAGAAGCTCTTTATCTATCGCCCGGCGGTACTGTTTGACCAGCAGGATATTATCATCGGCATCCACGGCGATAACGGCGATACACGCATCATGTTCAACAACTTCTCGCGTGCTTTTACGTCCATCGGAAGTCCGGACGGTATCAACGCGCAGCTTCAGGATGCGACCCTCGAAGATAACCTGTGTGGAAAGCGTTTCTTCGGCCAATCTAGGTCGTCTCCCCGGCATAATAGATTAGCGCGGTCTCATCGCAGTTGGGGAACTTGGGACAACGAAAGCAGTCGGTCCAGACCTTGCGCGGCAGCTCCATCTTGTCGATGTCGATAAACTTGTGCCGCTTGAAGAATTCCGGCTGGTAGGTAAAGCAGAAGATGGTCTCGATAGCGAGTTCCTTAGCCTCCTCAAGACAGGCGGCCACCAGTCTGGCGCCCAGGCCTTTCTTCTTGCTGTCCTTGGCTACGGCCACCGACCGTACTTCGGCCAGGTCCGACCAGCTGACGTGCAGCGCCGCACAGGCAACCACCACCTCGCCCTCCTTGATGACAAAATAGTCGCGGATGTCCTCATAGAGCTCGCTCAGCGGCCGCGCCAGCATCTCGCCTTCCTGAGCGTAGTCGTTAATCAGTTTATGTATCTGTGGAATATCCGGGATTTTAGCTTTTTCTACCTGAATCACCTTGTTTTCCTTTCAATTTATCCTCGAGGGAGCTGTAAAAAGACTCCCTGGGACGAATTCTTAAAAATCTGGCCACATGGGGACTCCGCTTTATGGTAATCGTGTCACCGTTTGACAACGATAGATTTATATGCCCGTCAACACTCAGCGTGGCCGCATGATACGTGTTGAGGTGCAGAGTGACCTCGGCCGTCTCCGGCAATACCAGGGGATAAGCCAAACTGAGGTGAGGCGCTATCGGCACCAGCAGGAAGTCCCGCGACTGTGGATAGAGGATGGGGCCGCGGGCCGCCAGCGCGTAGCCGGTGCTGCCGGTAGCCGTCGCCGCAATCACGCCGTCGGTCTTATAGGTAGTCAGGTGCTGGCCGTCAATGCTGGCTTCGACCCTGATTAGCCGGGCGATTTCGCCCCGCGCCACCACGATATCGTTCAGGGCATGAAATACCCGGGGTTCCTGACCGGAGGCAATCACTTCTGCCTGAAGCATAGTCCTTTCGTCAATCCAGCCTCCCGCATCGATTAACGACGGCAGCTTTTCCCGGGCTTCGTCCGCATCGAATTCGGTCATAAAGCCGAGCTTACCCAGATTTATGCCCGTAATCGGGGTCGTCCCCGGAATGACCACCTGGACCGCTCGCAGTACAGTACCATCGCCGCCCACCGTAAGGACAAGGTCGGTACCATCCAGACAATTGCAGGCGTTCTCCCTGTCCCAGGAGGAACACACCCAGACAGAAATACCCTTCGACTTCAAGAAACCTTCCAGTTCCCCGGCCTTCGTCCGGGTAGCTTCGACTTTAGGATGATAGAGTATGCCTATTTTTTTCACAGCGATAACCTTACGTTTCCCACCTTATGCCGTTCCAAGGGAAACAAGAAAAGTGTAGCAATTCCGTGTTCATAGTGTCAAGCAGAGAGTTACCGACCAGCCTGTAACTTGCCACCGCAACCTTGAGGATGTATGATTAATGGTTGGTATCTCCACCGATATCATTTATGCAGCAGCTATGGATAGTGAATTAGTGCCCCCGGGATTGACTTACCTCGCCGATAATATTATCTCCCGGCAGAATATTCTGGGTGTCACTAAAGAACAGAGTGCCCGATGGGCACAAAACCTCGACCTTCCCAGGCAAGCCGAGACCATCTTTTTCGCCGGCTGCGGCTACCAGTTCTCCGCTCAACTGGAAATATTAATGTCCCTGGCGCGGGGGATAGACAAGAGCGTCATCGGTGCCGAGCTGCCGATGCGCTTTGCCCGCTTTCAGAAGAAGCTGGGACTCAATCTGCCGGGGATATATAGCAGTGTCCTATCCCGAGGCAGCGAAACCGAAGTCAAGCCGCTAGAGGCAGCCGTTAATGTGCTGCGCAATCTGGGTATTCAGCCGGGTTACCTGGCCGAGGAAGAACCCTGCTGCGGAGCGCCGCTAAACCACGCCGGACTGCAAACCAAATTTGCCGATAATGCCCGCCAGGCCTACGATAAGTTAAAGTCCTTCGGAGTAAAGCAGGTTATCGGCATCGTTCCTTACTGTACTCATGCTATATCAAGTCTTTTCCCTCTCTACGTGGACGGCTATGACCTGGAGGTCAGGCATTTCCTGGAGGTCGTCGCCGAGAAAATCCCGTCATACAAGCTGCGGTTTCCCAGGAAGGTTAAGGTTACCTATCACGACCCCTGCCAGCTGGTGCGTTATATGAGCCTGGTTGAGGAGCCGCGCCGGATACTGGGGGCAATCGAGGGTATTGAACTGGTGGAACCGGACTGGACGCGGGGAGAGTGGGCGACCTGCTGCGGCGGCGGGGGAGGATTTGAGACCGTTTTCCCCGAGTTGAGCCAGGTCCTGGCGGTCAACAGGGCCAGCGAACTGCTGGAGACCGGGGCCGAAATTATCGTGACGCACTGTCCCGGCTGTATCATGCAGCTCAAGGACGGGCTGCGGGAACTGAAAATTGATGGGGTCGAAGTCCTTGACCTGTCTCAGGTCGTCGCCACGGCTATGGAAACATGAAAAAAACATCTAATTTCAAGAGCTATAAAAAAGAGATAATGGAAGCGGCCCATGATGACCGACTTCGCCTGGCGCTGTCACGGGCTGTCAAGAGCTTCCGCTCCAATGTTAAGAACGCCCTGGAGAAATTCCCTCATACGGTAGACATGGCCGAAGAGGTGCGTCAAATAAAAGAAGGGGCCATTACCCGGATGGAAGAACTGGCCCGCCAGGCCATCGCCGCCATCGAAGAGAACAAGGGCAAGGGCTATATCGCCAGGACGGTGGATGAGGCGCTGGAAATTATCGCCGACCTGACCGGTACCAAAAAGCTGGTGGTCAAGGGAAAGACGATGACCGGCGAGGAAATCGGCCTGCGCGAGTACCTTGAGGAGAAAGGCAACGAGGTCTACGAGACCGATCTGGGCGAGTTTATCATCCAGAAAATGGGGTCGCGACCGATGCATATTCTCTCGCCTTCCATCCATGTACCGCGGGAGGATGTCGCCCGTCTTTTTTCCAAGATTATGGGACAGGAAATAGCACCGGACTCGGATATCGCCGACCTGGTGGCGGCGGCCAGGGAATACCTGCGGGATAAATTCTTCCATGCCGATGTCGGTATCAGCGGGGCCAATGTCGTTGCCGCCGAGACCGGCACGCTTTTTATCATCGAGAATGAGGGCAATATACGCCTGGCCACCGGCGCCCCGCCGGTCCACATCGCCCTGGTGGGGATGGAAAAACTGGTGCCCGCACTCAGCGATGCCTACAAAGTATCCGAGGTGACCTGGCGATATGCCAACTACACGATTCCTTCCTATGTCAGCCTGGTATCCGGTCCGAGCAAGACCGGCGATATCGAGAAGGTGATCACCTACGGCGCTCACGGGCCCAGGGAGTTCCACGTTATCTTTCTGGACGGGGGGAGGACCCGGCTGGCCAGATACCCCAAGCTGGCCCAGGCGCTCTACTGCCTGCGGTGCGGCGGCTGTCTCTACGAGTGCCCCATCTTTGCCGTGACCGCCGGTCACTTCGGGGACAAGTATTTTGCCGGAATCGGCGCTGTCTGGGCAGCCATTATCAACGAGGATATTGAGAAGGCGGCTTCCATAGCTTATACCTGTTTAACCTGCGGTCGGTGCCGGCAGCGATGCCCCATGAAAATCGACGTACCGGAAATGATTATCGAGCTAAGGAAGCTGCTGGCGGAAGGTGATTCGGCTGATGCGAGAAATTAAAGCCGGTGATATTACCAAAGCCATCTCGAATCTCTTCAAGCAGGCTAATTACGAACTGGGTGAGGACGTGTTAGCCGCCCT
>JAUWZF010000078.1 GCA_030615475.1 Dehalococcoidales bacterium
AATAATAGTCCGGCGCCACCCGTTTATTCGGTAACTGATGCACCCTCCAGGGAAAGCAGGAATCTCTTTGTCGCAATCCCCCCGCTGAACCCCCCGAGTCCGCCGTCAGACGCCAGCACGCGGTGACAGGGAATGATAACGGGGAGCGGGTTCATGCCCAGCGCCTGCCCGACGGCACGTGCTGCTTTCGGCTTCCCGATTTGCCCGGCCACCCATGAATAGCTGCGCGTCTCGCCGTAGGGGATAAGCCTGGCTGCCTGCCATACCCGGCGCTGAAAAGGCGTGGCCCCGGAGAGGTCCAGCCTGTCCGTAAAGTCCACGCTATGGCCGGAAAAGTAAGCCATGAAACGCCTGATTACGTCTTCGAAACGGCGCGGTGATATAGCGGCGCGGTTCAGGCTGTTTCCCAGTAAACGGCAGGCTTCCTGCTCCGAACTTTGAGGCAACGTGGCACGCAGCAACCCTGTGGTTGAGCCCAGGAGTCCCACCCAGCCGGCATTGGTATGAAAGACAGTGTAAAACAATTCTTGAGTCATACTATCGGGAGGACTTTAAGACCTGCCCGCCACGCGCCGCTGGTAAAGGGCACCGACGACTATCAGGATTATACCGAGAAGGATGCTGACGACAATCTTGATGAGTTGAGGGAATTCCATGCTCAGGAAATAGGCATAGGTAAATATCCCCGATATGATAGCCACTCCATAGCATACAAAATGGGACTTGAGCGACTTTACTTTAATTGTCCGGAAAATAACCCAGCCAAGGAAAGCAAGTATCGCCAGCACTGCCACAGCTACTGACATCGATTACCACCCCAATCCTTCAAAGTATTTACCCAAAAAGGTAAAAAATCCTACCGTTAATAGCAACGAACCTAACTTGCCGATTTCGGAGAGGTACTTGACATACTCCGCCGCCAGATAACCGACCCCGGCGATGCAGAACAGAATACCGAATCCGTATAATACATATTCAAGCTTCATATTTCTTTCAGCCTTTTACTATTATCTCGGTGGAGCCGGCACGACCTTTATCGGAAAGTCACTGGACCTTACATAGACGACAAACCGGCGTTCTATTTCGCCTCTTTTTATAGACAGGGTAAATTCATACCCCTGTTCTGGAGAAACATCATCCGGTATGATTTCCGCAGTATCCACAACCCACTCTACCTGCTCTTTATCAAACGAACCTACCGATATCGACTGTACCAGTACATCGCTTACTTTTTCCAGGTCATGCCACACCGATACTTCAATATCAGCCTTATAGCTTGAAAACCGCCGATTATCCACCTCGTACTGAAAGCTAGCTTTTCCACCCCACTCAACATCTAACGGCCAGTCCCTGCCCCCTCGCTGCCAGTAGTCAGCCTCGATCTTCTGCTCATTTTCCCCGGCTTTGATAATAAGGGTATCATAGACGCCTATATAACCATCGAAGACAAAGATGAGGATAATCCCCAGAAAACAGGCCAGAGCCAGATACAGGTATAAAATTTTATGTTTGACTGCCATATAGTTTATCGTCCCTGTTATTACAGTATATACCTTATGCTTTGACTGTCAACACCGCTTACCGTAACTCCGGCTCGATGAGGCCGTAATTACCGTCATTCCGCCGGTATAAAAGCCGCACCTCTCCGGCATCAGCGTCGAAGAACAGGAAGAAGTTGTGGCCGAGCTGTTCCATTTGCTCGATTGCCTCTTCTAGGGGCATCGGCTCGATGACGAAACGCTTGGTCTTGACCACCTTCCTCTCCGGTTCCGGCCGTTCCGTCTGGCTGAATTTACCCCTGGCCAGCGGGTTGCCCCTGCCCCTGTCATAGAGCTTGCCCTTGTGCCGTTCAAGCTGCCGGCTCACGATGGCGACAACCCTGTCAACGGCCTTGTACAGGTCTTCTGCCCTCTCTTCGCCATGAAAGACAGCCCCGCCGACACCGCTGCTGACGGTTACCCGCACCAGATAGCGTTCCTGCGGTGACTTTGTTTTTTCCTCGGAAACTTCCACTTTAGCGTCGATAATATCGGGCAGGTGTTTATTGAGTTTATTCAGCTTACGCTCAACGTAGCGCTGCGCTTCCGGCGTTATCTCTATATTGGTCCCGGCTATCTGCAGTTCCATCTTTGCACGCTCCTGATAGTAACGTTTTACCGTGTCCTTTTACAGTTCCAGGGCTATTACCAGCCCCCACACTGCGGCGGCCCCGGCGGACTTCAGCACCCCGGCGCAGGTGTTGAGAGTAGCCCCGGATGTAGATACATCATCCACCAGGATAACCTCCTTACCCTGCAACTGGCCGTCGCGGCAGGCGAAGGCGTCGGCAACATTATCATGCCGCTCGCCGACACTGGCCGACCTTGCCTGAGGCAACGCGTAGCTGTGGCGAACGAGGCAATCATCCACCACCGGCAGACCGCCGAGCCTGCCCAACTCCCGGGCCAGCAGGGCGGTCTGATTGTAGCCGCGCTCCCGGTATCTTTTCCGGTGCAGCGGCACCGGCACCAGTACGTTACCCGGCACCGGGTTCTCCATAAGATAGTCGTGTATCAATTCAGCCAGGGGGGTCGCCAGCGCTCTGAGGTTCCGGTACTTCAACTCGTGAATAGCCCGGCGTATTACGCCATCGAATAAGAATGGGGAACGAATACCGTCTATCTCGGCCGGCCCGTCGGCGCATCCGGGGCAAAGTTCCCCCTGAGATTGGGGGCGTCCGCATCCGGGACAAATCGGAGGGAGAATTACCGATAGCATCCGGCGGCATGAGCCGCAGATATAGTCACCTTCCCTGCCACAGCCGATACACCACCGTGGGAAAAGCAGGTCAAGTGCTACCCTCTTGAATTTGGTTAACGGAGGAAGCACATTTGCCATCCGCAATTTGCTATTGTAAAGGTGACCCCCTCAATCTTATCGGGAGCGGGTGTTGTGCATTGAGCCGTTCATGATAGGCTCGTATATATAGACATCACCATTCCTGATTTTAAGGTTGTAGCCGCAATCAGGATTAGTACAAACCCAGGCTTTAAACTGGATAGATGCCCCCTGACTGCCGAAATCGGATAGGGGCACAAGGTCGCCGGAATTGCATTTTTGACACTTGGGGAAATTAAACTGTTCCATGGGGTCCTCCTCCCAACCGAAAATATAGATTAAACCATATAAGTATACCCTAAAATTGCCGCGGTTGACAAGAGGCCTGCTGTACGGTTCTGAATATTCTCGATTAAATATTTTACCTGGGTAACAAACACAGAAAAGGGGCGGTACTCGAAGTACCCACCCCTTTATGTTAACCAAGCTCAGGCTGTTCCGGGTGCGGCCAGCCAGGAAAACCGTTAGTTCACATACCGACTCTGTAGCTGCTGTTGCCGGATAGTACTGATGAGTACATTGGCCACGATGGGGTCGAACTGGGAGCCGCTATACCACAGCATTTCCTCTATCGCGTCCAGCTTGGACAGCGCTCGCCGGTAAGGGCGGTCGGAAGTCATGGCCTGATAAGCATCAGCCACCGCCACAATCCTGGCACCTAGATGGATATCCTTGCCGCGGACTGCCTGGTCCAGCCCACCGCCGTCATAATGGTCATGGTGGTGCGATATGATTTCGACCACACTATCATTGACGAACGGTTTGACGAGGCTGGGGCCGATAATGGCATGGGTCATGATGTGACGATACTCACTGGATGTCAGTTCACTGGGCTTGTTGAGAATGTCCGGGTCTACGGCTATTTTACCGACGTCATGGAGCAGGGCCGCCCAGTGCAGGTCTTCCAGTTCCTGCGGAGAGAGTTTCATTTGCTTGCCTATAGCCGCAGCAATCTCGGTCACCTCCTGGGAATGACCTCTGGTATAGTTATCACAGTCCTCCAGGGTATTAACGAGGGTCTCGATAGCGCCGAGGAAAAGCTTCCTGAGTTCTAACTGCTTACCTGCTTTCTTGCCCATATCCTGAAAATAACGCTGTATCTCAAGCACCACCCGGCGTTTATCCAGAGTTCCATTGATACTCTGCAGGACCTGCTCGAACCGAAACGGCTTGCTGATGTAGTCCTGCGCGCCGTCCTTGATACACTGTGCGATTACCTTATTATCGGTCACGCCGCTGGCCATGATGACAGCCGTTTCCGGGAAACGCGACGTGATATCCGGCAATACCTCGCTGCCCAGCCTGCCGGGCATATTTATATCCAGAATGACAAGGTCGGACGGATTGACCTGTAACTTCGCTAAAGCCTGCTCACCATTCTCAGCTTCATCGCAGAGATATCCGCGCATCTCCAGGCCTTTCGTCAGAATACACCTGATAGCTTCCTCATCATCAACCAGCAGTATGCTTTCTTTCGGAATAGTCATCTTACCCCTCCTGGCACTTCACTCTTTTACCACGTTTATTGTAAAAGGTGGAAGCTAAACAAGATATTAATTTCAATCGCCACCGAATAAACATTTAGTAAAGATTTTAGTATCAGAGGGAATCTAAGAGGGGCGTCAGTATCTATTTCAACACTACCGAGCTTATCCGACTGTAAACAGGGCCTTCTTTAGTCAGCTGGCTCTTTATCAGGTGAACGGATGCCACGTTCATTCTATAATCGACCTCAAGGCGCGTGCCCTCGATAAGTCGGCCGAGGTCCTCCCGTTCGTACGGCGTGGCCCGGTCGCGGACACGTGCCAGGGTAAGATGGGGCATAAAAGAGCGCGACTCCGCGGCAAATCCCAGGGGAATGAGACCGGTTTCGATACGTTTTTGAAGCTGGGCGAGCTTTTCGACCTCTCCGGTCAGTCCCACCCAGACCACCTGGACACGCCTCGGGTTGGGGAAAACGCCAAGTCCGCTCATCTCAATTTGGAACGGGTGCAGACCGCGGACAGCCTCTTCCATTGCCGCAGTTATCTTACCGGTCATGTTTATATCGATGTCGCCGAGGAACTTGAGCGTGAGGTGAATACTGTTCGGGTCGACCCACCTTACCGGCGTCCGACTCCCAGATTTCAGCCCGCTCTGAAGTCGGGTGAGCGCCTGCTTTATTTCCCCGGAGAGTTCGATAGCAATAAACGAGCGTATCTTTTCCATAGTCCAGACTATATGCCGAGCAACCGGCGCGCATTACCGGATAAAACCATATTTTTCTCTTCTTCCGGCAGGCCTGCGGAATCGATTTCATCGAGCAGCCGACTCTGCGGCATCAGGGGATAATCGCTGCCGAAGAGAATCCTGTCGGCGCCGACGAGTCGGCTGACCTGACGGTATATCTCGGGGCGATAGAGAAAAGGCGACGCGGCAGTATCGAAATAAACGTTTTCCATAGCCTCCCGCACCTCCGGTATCAGGTCATAGAAAGGCAGGCCGCCGCCCCAGTGGGCACAGACCACAGGTAAATTGGGGAAATTCGCGATGAACGGGTAGAGCATATCCGGCGTGGCTTTTCCCTTGCCGGGGTACATATGGCCCACCGGCTCGGAGGCATGCGTCAGCAGAATCAGCCTGTGCTGTCGCAACACCTCGACAAAAGGCTCCATGGCCTCTTTCCGGGTGAAGTCGGCCGACTGCATATCGGGTCTGAGCTCGCCGACTCCCTTGATGCCCGCCCGGGCGCAGCGCTCGATTTCAGCCAGAGAAGCCCTGCCTGCGTAATCTTGAACGGCACAGAAGCCGACCAGGCGTTTCGGGTAGCGGGCGACCGACTCCAGGATATAGTCGTTGGTTTCCACGCACAGTTCGTGCGTGCCCCAGCCGTAATTGACGATGACCGAAATATCCACGCCGTCCCGGTTCATGCTCTCGATGAGGTCTTCGGCAGTGGCGATTCTGGCTTTATCATCCGAGTATATCTGGGCGAAAGCGGGGTCGATATCCACACAACGGCTGCG
>JAUWZF010000065.1 GCA_030615475.1 Dehalococcoidales bacterium
AATTACTGGAAGACAATCCCGAATACCGCGGCAAGGTGGTCTTTATCCAGGCGGGCATGCCCAGCCGCACCCAGATTGATACCTACAAGGAGATAGGCGAGAGGATTGACGACCTCATGAACGGAATCAATAAAAAGTACGGCACCGACTCCTGGCAGCCGGTGATTCCGATGATGCGGCAACTGTCACGTGAAACCCTGAATGCTTTGCGCCGCCTGGCCCGCTTCTGCGTGGTCAGTTCTCTCCACGACGGCATGAACCTGGTGGCCAAGGAATACGTCGCGGCCAGGGTCGATGGCGACGGTATCCTGATCCTGAGTAAGTTCACCGGCGCGGCTGTGGAAATGCAGGATGCCCTTCTTATAAATCCCTATGCCATCAGCGAATTCGCCGCGAAGATTAAAGAGGCTATCGAGATGCCAGAAGCTGAGAGGCGGCGCCGCATGAAGAATATGCGTGAAATCGTGGCCGGCAATAATATCTACCGCTGGGGCGGCTCTATGGTCTCCAGACTTATCTCGATAGCGGGGGTCTAGTGGAGCACCTTTTTCAGGCGTGGCAGGCTTTCTCGGCCGATTGCCGGGCGGTGTCCCATATCCTGCTCTTCTCCGATTACGACGGCACGTTGACCCCGATTGTCGGTCGACCCCGGGATGCGGTACTATCGCAGGAAGTCAGGGACAAGCTCTCGGCCCTGGCGCGGCAGTCCGACTTCAGCGTGGGTATCATCAGCGGGCGTTCCCTGGCAGAACTCAGGTACATGGCAGCTATCGAAGGTATTTACTATGCCGGGAACCACGGGCTGGAAATAGAAGGCCCCGGCCTCAATTATGTCAGCCCGGATGCCGAACTCACCCGGTCTATTATTAAAGACCTGGCCGGGCAGCTGGCGGCAGCGCTGGAAAGCATCACCGGGGTTATTATCGAGGACAAGGGCCTGAGCCTGAGTGTTCACTATCGGCTGGTAAAAGAAGAGGAACAAGATGTCGTAGCCGAGACCTTTAAAAAAGTTACATCGTCTTTAACCGATGCCGGGAAGATAAAAATCACCACGGGCAAGATGGTTTTTGAGGTCAGGCCGCCGATTGACTGGCATAAAGGGAAAGCCGTGGAGTCCATCAGGCGCGAAATTATGTCCCTCCTCAAGCTGGAACGGGTACTGACCGTCTATCTGGGTGACGATACCACCGATGAAGATGCTTTCAAAGTCCTGCACCGCCCGGAAGGGTGGAGCGTCTTCGTAGGTCAGGAGAACCCGTCATCCGCCGCCGACTACTTTCTGAATTCGGTTGCGGAAGTCGAGAAATTCCTGTCCCGGCTGCTCGAGCTGAGATAGATACCTTTGCTTTATCTATTTAACGTAGTTAATTACGTCTTTGTTTTTCGGCGGTACCGGCGGATTTTCTATGTCTTTGTACCCCAGTGCTACGGATATAATAAACTTATACCCTTCCGGGATTCCCAGCTCCTTCTTTATTTCGCCGGCTTTTCCAGACGCGAACAGGAAGCCGGCCATACCGATAAGGCATGAACCGATGTTCATTGATTCGGCAGCCAGGGCGATATTCTCCGCCGCCGCCCCGCAATCGAGCTCCGTAGGCATAGCCTTCTCATCCGCTGTAATTATAACCACGGTCGGGGCTTCGTAAAAGACGTTGAAACCGGGGCTTTTGGCTCTTTCGACGGCGAACTCGATTCCAGACTTCAGCATGTTTTGCTTTACCATGTCCGCTATTTTAGCCAGTTTTTCGCGATTCTGTATCACCGTGAAATGCCATTTCTGCTGGTTCATGCCGCTGGGCGCGTATATGGCGGCTTCCATTATGGCCTGCAATTCCGCCTCACCTATCTGCTCCGTTTTGTATTTCCTGATACTCCTTCGGTTTTTAATTGCCTTTAAAGTCTCATTCACGGTAAATAAACATCCTTTCTTTTACTGATTTATTGACATTAAAACCTATTTGTTGAAAGCAATACATACATCATCGGGACAGGACCTGGCTATCTTTCGCATGTACCCGGCCGTCTCTTCCGGCATGGCTGTGCTTATATAGATACCCGAGCCCATTTCAAACCCGGCGATGGCGGTCAGTCTCGGAATTATCCTGATATGCCAGTGGTAGTAGGGGTCATCTTCGTCATACGTCGTCGTGCTGTCGATAACAAGGTTATAGGCGGGATTATCCAGCCCCTGATACAGGCAGAAGACAACGTCCTTCAGCACCTGGGCCAGCTCGGTAAAATGGGTAGTCGGAAACATGCCAAAAGAAGCGCAGTGCATCTTGGGAAGAATCCAGGTCTCGTAGGGTACGTGTGAAGCGTACGGATGGACGACGATGAACTCCTTGGTCTCAGCCACAACCCGCCTGTCTCCCTTGTCCAGGTCCCAGGCAATCAAGTCGCAGTAGAGGCATCTGCCCATATCGGCATAGTAGTCATGGGCGACATCGAACTTGCGGTGGTAGTAGGGAGCCATGATGGGTGTCGCCACCAGCTGCGAGTGAGGGTGGACAAGGGATGTCCCGGCCGCCCAGCCGACGTTTTTAAATATGGTGATGTGCTTGATTTCCCGGTCTTCCTTAATAGCGTTATACCTTTCCTGGTAGGCTGTCAGTACCTTCTCTACCTGCTCGTAGGGCATCAGTGCCAGGGGCGTGTTGTGGGCGGGACTATCGATAATCACCTCGTGGATGCCGTAACCGCCCATCTTGCGGAAAAAGGGGCCTTCCTCCGTCCTGGTGGTGTCTCCCTCCGGTGTCAGCGCGGCGAACCGGTTCGGCACCACCCGCACTGCCCAGTCGGAAGCTTTATCCGGGGCCGGTATTCTGAACACTTCGTCCGGTGTTTCCGTTTCGTTGCCGGGGCAGAAAGGACAGGTCGAATCCCAGTTGGGCACGCTGTCAATGGTGGCCGGCTTCTTTTTCGGTCTTTGTTGCGGGCGTTTACCCCTTTCCGGGGCCAGTATCACCCACTCTTTGGTGGTAATATCCTGCCTTAGCTCGGACATATGCTTCTTCCTTCCGGTAAATTAACTGTGAATCCGGCCGGCCCGTTAGAGCGCTTAAGCTTTTATCCGGATTGGTTTGCGTTTCGGTTTGATAGTCTCGCCGCTCTTTACCTCGGGCTCGGGGAAATCGCCTTCCACAACACTATCGTAGATGATACAGTTGTGGCCTATCTTATAGCTGGAAGGAATTACTGTCCGCTTGCCAACGATGGTCAGCCCGGTATTTAAGACCTTGGGATTACCGCGGTTAATACGGTAGTCGTCGCCAAAGCCGACGTGACAGTCGGGCTCGATGATTACTTCCTTGTCCAGTATGGAACGGTCGATAATACTGTTCCGGCCGATATGCGTATTATCCATGATAATCGAATCTTTAACGATGGCGCCTTCGGCCACCTGAACTCCCGGTGATATGATGGAGTGCTCTATGTGTCCTTCGATATTACAGCCGCCGGACAGCAGGCAATTGGTAACGGTGGCGTTATCGCCGACCTTGGTGGGTGAAATCTCCGCTTCCTTCGTATATAAAGGCCAGTCGATATCGGACAGGAACGACTGAGACACCGCCAGTACCTCCATATTGGACTGCCAGAGACTTTCCACGGTACCGATATCACGCCAGTAACCGTCGAAAGCGTAGGCGAATGTCCGGCCTTTGGTTACCATCCTGGGAAATATATTTCTGCCAAAGTCGTGCCCCGTCCTGTTATCTAACCAGTCCCGAAGAGTATTGATGTTAAACATGTAGACACCCATGTTGACCAGATTGCTCTGCGGGTTCTTGATCTTTTCCTGGAAGCTGGTTATCTGTCCTTTTTCATCGGTAATTACCGTACCAAACCGGTACAGTTCTTCTTCCGGCATACGGGTGACGGCCAGAGTAACCTCGGCTTCGTTTCCCCGGTGAAATTCGAGCATGGCGGAGTAGTCCATCTTGTAAACGTGGTCACCGCTGAGGATCAGGACCTCAGCGACATCCTCGGCTTCGATGCGGTCGAGGTTCTGGTGGACGGCATCGGCCGTCCCTTTATACCAGTCCCGGCCTTCTTCACGTGCCAGATAGGGTTGCAACAGCCGTATGTTCCTGTCCGGAGGTACCAGACCCCAGGGCGCACCGATGCCGATGTGCTCGGTAAGGGAGACCGGCTGGTACTGGGTGAGAACGATGACGTTGTGAACACCTGAATTAACGCAATTGCTGAGAGAGAAGTCTATGATGCGGTATTTACCGGCAAATGAGACCGCCGGTTTAGCGCGTTCCTGAGACAGGATGCTCAGGCGCTCCCCCGTACCACCCGCCAGAATAACAGCCAGCAACCTGTGCATTACTTACCCCTATCAGTTCTCGTATCCTGTTCGTTATAGATTCATATATAGCAGCCTAATCATGTTATACGGATTGCCTTAAGATGTCAACCGTAAAAAAGGCCACCGTCCTGCTCAAGTTTCATTGACGATGCAGTTGTACTATAATTGGACTAAAGCTATTCTGAGGTATACAGGTGTATTATTTTACTTACGCCAGCAACCTGAGTAAGCAGCAGATGCAGGCACGCTGCCCGGACAGCAAGCCCCTGTTCGTGGCTACCCTGCCCAACTACAAGATAATATTTACCGGCTGGTCACGTCAGTGGCGGGGCGGCAAAGCCACCATAAAATCGTTCCGGGGGGAGAAGGTGCGGGGTGCTATCTACGAGGTAACCGAGGTATGCCTCAGGCAGCTGGATAGATATGAGGCCGGCTATATCAGGCTAAATGTCACCGTGTTCGATGAAGACAATGAGCCGCACCAGGCGGTGACTTATATAAAATCCGGGCAGCTGGAAGAGACTCAGCCTTCGCAAGAATACGGGGAGGTCATTCGACAGGGATACCGGGACTGGAGAATCGCCTAGCTGTTTTACTGCATATGCCACGTCAAATGTCCAAAATATGGACTTGTGTAATACTACCATCTGTTGTATCATGTAGTGTAGTATATATAGACTGACTGATATAGAATTTTGAAACTGCGATGGCTCGCCCGAAAAGGAACGGCGTGACATATGTCCAAAATACCTGTTTGAATTATCTCTCAAATATGATGTATCATGTTTAATCAATGCAAAGGGGGCAACTCATGACCTCTCGCAACTATGACATTAAAGACATGACCCTGGCCGAAGCCGGCAGACAGCGTATAGAATGGGCCTACCGGGAGATGCCGGCAATTCGCCTCATCAGGGAAAGGTTCACGGCGGAAAAGCCTTTGAAAGGTATCCGCATCTCGGGGTGCCTCCATATCACCACGGAAACGGCCAATCTGGCGCTGACCCTGAAGGCGGGCGGGGCCGGGGTTACTCTCTGCGCATCAAATCCGCTCAGCACCCAGGACGATGCGGCGGCGGCGCTGGTGGACTACGGTATTCCCACCAACGCCATCAAAGGCGAGGATGATAAGACCTACTATCAACACATTAATGCCGCCCTGGACAGTAAACCTCATATCACGGTTGATGACGGCGCCGACCTCGTCACCACGATTCACACCAAACGCAGCGACCTTATTGCTGATGTTATCGGCGGTGCCGAGGAGACCACCACCGGTATCATCCGACTGCGCAGTATGTATAATGCCGGGCAGTTAAAGTATCCCATGATTGCCGTCAACGACGCTGAGACCAAGCATTTATTTGACAATCGCTACGGTACCGGCCAGAGCACCATCGACGGTATTACCCGCGCCACCAATATTCTCTGGGCCGGTAAAAAGGTGGTGGTCTGCGGCTACGGCTGGACGGGACGCGGCGTCAGCATGAGGGCTAAAGGACTGGGCGCCCATGTCATTATTGTCGAGGTGGAGCCGGTCCGCGCCCTGGAGGCGGTCATGGAAGGGTTCCAGGTAATGCCTCTATTGGAGGCCGCTAAGGTGGGCGATATCTTCATTACCGTTACCGGGGACAAGAGCGTCGTTGATGAGGCCCATTTCAAGGTAATGAAGGACGGCGCCATTCTGGCTAACAGCGGACATTTCAATACGGAAATTGATATCCCGGCCCTGGAAGCTATGAGCCAGAAGAAACGCACCATTCGCGGCTTCGTCGAAGAGTATTCTCTCAAGGACGGGCGCTGCCTTTATCTGCTGGGGGAGGGGAGACTGATAAACCTGGTGGCGGCGGAGGGACACCCCGCCAGCGTTATGGATATGAGCTTCGCCAACCAGGCGCTGTGCGCGGAATACATGGTTAAGAATAAAGGGAAGCTGGAGATTAAGGTTCACCCCGTACCCGAGGAAATCGATAAAGAGGTAGCCCGCCTGAAGCTTCGGGCGATGGGCGTGGCTATCGATACTCTGACGGAGGAACAGCGGAAGTATCTGGCCAGCTGGGAAGAAGGCACGTAAGAACTGTATCAGCTTCATAAAAACGGAGGGAAAAAGATGTCTAATAGCTTTGCCACTTCTCCAAATTATATGTTGACATCGGAGTCGGTTACCGAAGGGCACCCGGACAAGATGTGCGACCAGATATCGGA
>JAUWZF010000181.1 GCA_030615475.1 Dehalococcoidales bacterium
CAGGGCTTTCCGCGCCAGCCCTGACATCATTACAATAACTACCCTTGAAGACGACAGATTCATAGAAGTGAATGATAGTTTTACATATTACTCAGGATACTCCCGCGAAGAGGTGATTGGACACTGTGCCATTGACGTCGGCGGCTGGGCAGGTCCCGAAGAACGTGCCAGCATGATACAGATACTGAAGAAAAAGGGTAGAGTCCGCAATATAGAGGTAATGTCCGTTACGAAGACAGGCGAGATACACTTCGGGCTTTTCTCAGCCGACCTTATTGAAATCGGTGGTGAACCATGCGTAATCGCCGTCGTAAACGACATTACCGAGCAAAAACAATCTCAAGAAATACTCCAGACGGTTTCCCATAGCTCGCCGCTGGGTATTTATATCATGCAGGATGAAAAGCTGCAATACACCAATCCGCAGTTTCAGAAGATTACCGGCTACAGCCAGAAAGAACTGCTGGGCCGGGAGCTACTCAGTCTCGTCGCCGTCGAGGACAGTGACGTGGTCAGGTCAAGCACGGCGTTCACGCTCCAGGAGGAGAGCCCCTACCCGTGCGAATACCGTATTCTCAACAAAACCGGACAAATCAAATGGGTCATGCAGACCGTTTCACCCATCCGCTACGAGGGGCGAGAAGCAATCTTTGGAAACCTTATGGATATCACCGAACGTAAATACCTCGAGAGGAAAGTAATTGAATACGAAGAACTGAGCAAAATGAAGAGTGACCTGCTGGCTACGGTCTCCCACGAACTACGCACCCCCCTGGCGACGATAAAAGGCTACTCCACCATGATAATCGACTATCACTCCAGGCTCGGTTCTGATGAAACAAAGGACTATCTCAAATCCATAGACAACTCAGCCGATAGGCTGACCAAACTCGTCGACAACCTGCTGGACACCTCCCGCATGGAGGCAGGACTGCTTAAACTGGAGAAGTCTCCAACCAACATCTGTCAACTTATACAGAGAGTGGCGGCTGAAGCGAGTATCAGGGCCAGTCACCATGAAATTATTACAAAGCTGAAAGATAAATTACCCAGGCTAAACATTGATGTTAAGCGAATCCGGCAGGTGCTGGACAACCTCATTGATAATGCTATAAAGTATTCACCGCAGGGAACGGAGGTACTGATATCAGCGGAAAAAAACAGCCGCGAGTTGCTTATTAGTATTAACGACCAGGGTGCGGGTATACCCGCCGAGGAACTGACCAATATATTCGACCGGATGTATAGAATTGAACAAAGACTATCCTCAGGTGTGGATGGCATGGGGCTGGGGCTGTATATATGTCAGCGGTTGGTGGAAGCACACGGCGGCCGAATCTGGGCGGAGAGTACCGTGGGCCAGGGGAGCACCATCCAGTTCACTCTCCCCATAACCAGCACGGTAAAATGGAAAATGAAACGGTTGACTAAGAGTGCACGACGAAAGAATTCTCTTGTTGTCGAAGATAATATCATTCACCGGAAAGTGAGGTGATACCATGCCCTCAAAGAAAACTCTGGTTCTGGTGGTTGATGATGATGTCCGCATGCTGCGTATGATGAAACGCATACTGGAGCTGGAGGGTTTCCAGGTGCTCATAGCGAATAACGGAGACTCAGCTTTAAAAACATTCGATAAGGAGACTCCGGACCTGGTACTGCTGGACATCATGATGCCGGATATGAATGGATATGCCGTGTGTCAGCGCATCCGCGAGTTCTCTCAGGTCCCCGTAATTATGGTTACCGCCAGGGGCGATGACAAGGAGAAAGTGGAGGGGCTGGATATCGGCGCTGATGACTATGTAACCAAACCTTTCTCCGCGAGCGAGCTGGCGGCGCGAGTTCGGGCGGTGCTGCGCCGTATCGGAAGTCGGGACCGGCCCCAGGAGGCCGTATTCCGTTATCAAGACCTGATAATAGACTTTACATCACGCCGGGTCATGGTCAATAATGAGGAGCTAAAACTGACCTCCACGGAGTATAAACTGCTATCCTACATCTCCCTCAATGCCGGCCGTGTCGTCACGCCCGACCAGCTCCTGAACAAGGTCTGGGGCGAAGAATACATCGGCGCGCCGCACCTTCTCCAGGTGAACATCGCCCGGCTCAGGAAAAAGCTGGGGGATAATGCCAAGAGACCAACCTATATCCTGACCAGGCCCGGCATAGGCTACATTATGTCAAAGCCGTCTTAGTTAGACAACCACCATAACACGAATAGCGACAACAGCATCGAGGGAGCCTTCCAAAAATCGGAAGGCCCCTTTTTTATTGTTTAACCGCCGATATCAGCGGGGACGATGTATCACCGCACTTTTGCCTTACGATAAAGCCTGTATGAATGGGCTACCGTGACTATTTTGTAAGGCTTGAGAACACCTTTTTGACATATTTGTGAGTTATTTTGAGTATCGTTAATAGTGTCAGGCATGGAGTAAAAATAATGATACTGGTATGGAACGATGCAAAATCCTTTCAGCGGCATCTCGAAGATATGAGAGTATTCCGCCAATCGCACCACGATACCGCAGGGAGCGAACTGACTTTATTCAAGGGTATGCCTACCCCGTATGATGTCAATTTTCCCTGTAATTCAGGAGGAGGCAGGAGTTTGATTAGGACAGGTGGTAAAACGATTATCGTTCCTATATGGAAGATAGCGCTTCCCAGGGGTTCACAGAACTGAGTGGAGATACCTATTGAAATCGGTATAAAGCGAACATTATCAGGTATGAATGACCGTAAACGCATTCTGGTAGTGGATGATGACCGGGACATGCAGAGGTTGCTGAACCGCACCCTGGACATGGAAGGCTTCGATACTATTATCGTCGCTGACGGCGACTCGGCAGTGAATCTCCTGGATAAAATAGAACCGGACCTGGTCATTCTGGACACAATGATACCGGGGCTCGACAGCTTTCAGGTTATCGAACACATGCGGGAGCATTCCGACGTTCCCATTATCATGCTTTCGACGGGACATGAAATAGAATTATTACGTAAGGCTCTGTCTCTCGGCGCCGACGATTTTATCCGCAAGCCCTTCGGCATGCGGTCGTTCGTAGCCCGTATCCGGGCCAAGCTGAGACGCTCCCGACAAACAATCCCATAAATATTTCCCGCCGGTAACGGCTTGATTTTCTATCCCGCATACTGTATACTCGTAGCACAATAGAATACGTAAACAGGGGCGCCCGAGCGCAAGCGAGGGCCTAACTGGAGAGCAAGTCGGTGACAATCCGACGCGGCCGCGCCACTGTGATTGACCCTTCCATGGAAGGGTCATAAGCCAGAACGCCAGCCCCTGAGCAGCCTACAGCACTCCGCGGGGAGTGGTAGGACTTTTTATTAAGTCTGTTTACCCCTCGGCTGAAGGCGAGGGGTATAATTTTTAAAAGGAGAAAAAATGAAAAATACACCTGGG
>JAUWZF010000254.1 GCA_030615475.1 Dehalococcoidales bacterium
TAATTATGACAGCAACGATACTGGATAAAATTCTCGCCGATAAGAGGCTTGATGTAGAGCAGAGGAAACAGCTTCTGCCCCTATCCGCCTTGAAGGAGCGTATCGCCCAGTATAAACCCCTCGACTTTGCCGCCGCGCTGAAAGGTGACGGCATTAAGCTGATTGCCGAGGTGAAGAAAGCCTCGCCTTCGAAGGGGGTATTGTGTCCGGACTTCGACCCCGTGGCGCTGGCGCAAACCTACGCCCAGAACGGTGCCGCGGCTATCTCGGTATTGACCGAAGTCAATTACTTCCAGGGCAGCCCCAAACACCTGGCGGCGATTAGAGAGAAAGTGAATATCCCGCTGTTACGTAAGGATTTCATTTTCGACGAATATCAGGTATACGAGTCCGCCACTTACGGCGCCGATGCCCTGCTGCTGATAGCGGCTATCCTGAGTCCGGAGCAGCTTCTAGAGCTGCGGGAGTTGAGCAGCAGCCTCGGTCTAAGTTGCCTCGTCGAAGTGCACAACGAGGAGGATCTGCTCACGGCGCTCCTGGCCGACGCTAAAATAATCGGCATTAACAACCGTAACCTCAAAACCTTCAAGGTTGATACCAATACGACACGACGCCTGCGAATGCTCATTCCAGATGAAAACATCGTGGTCAGCGAGAGCGGTATCCATAATCAGGACGACATGAAGAAGATGAAGGAGTGCAGGGTCGATGCCGTGCTGGTGGGCGAGGCGCTGGTGACCGCCGGCGATATCCCGGCCAAGATAAGGGAACTGATGTCATGACCAGAATTAAGATTTGCGGTATCAAGAACGAAGAACAGGCTCTGGCGGTGGCCGAGGCCGGGGCCGACTTCATCGGGCTGGTCTTCGCGCAGAGTACGCGGCAGGTGACTCCCGCGCGAGCGGAAAAGATAGTAGCGGCATTAAAGAAAAACAAAACAGCCGCAAAGGTGGTCGGTGTTTTCGTCAACGCACACGTGGGCACGGTGAACAGGATTGCCGAGAGGTGCCATCTCGACTGGGTGCAGCTGAGCGGCGACGAGCCCTGGGAATACTGCCGCGAGCTCGGCCGGCCGGTCATACAGGTTATCCGGGTAAGCTGGAACCGCAAACCGGAGCAGGTATGCAGGGACCTCGACTACGGGACGAAGCTCCTGAAGAAACAGAAGCATATTTTCATGCTGGACTCCAGTGCCAGGGAGAGATACGGCGGCACGGGCAGGAAATTCGACTGGAAGCTGGCGGTGCCGGTAGCCAGGGAGTTTCCGGTGATTATTGCCGGGGGTCTAGCACCAAATAATGTCGCCGAGGCGATAAAAGTAATATCTCCATGGGGCGTGGATGTATCATCGGGGGTAGAAACGAAAGGCGTCAAAGACATGGACAAGATTAAGAAATTTATCGAAGCCGTGAGGGAAGCCGATGACCGGGCCTGATAAGCGCGGCTACTTCGGGCAGTACGGCGGAAAGTTCGTGCCGGAGACGCTGATGCCCGCCCTCAGCGAGCTGGAGGGTGCCTACGCCGATGCCCTGGCCGATACCGACTTCCAGGAGGAGTTCGACCGGCTGTGCCGGGATTACATCGGGCGTCCCACACCGCTCTACCATGCCCGTCAGCTATCGGAGAAAATTGGCGGGGCCGCCATCCTATTAAAGCGCGAAGACCTCGCCCATACGGGCGCGCACAAGATTAACAACGCCCTGGGACAGGGGCTGCTGGCCAAGCGCATGGGCAAGACCAGGGTCATCGCCGAGACCGGGGCCGGCCAGCACGGGGTAGCCGCGGCTACCGTCTGCGCCATGCTCGGGCTCGAATGTATTATCTACATGGGTGCCGAGGACATCCGCCGCCAGGCAAGTAACGTCAACCGTATCAAACTCACCGGGGCTGAAGTACGCCCCGTTACCTCGGGGAGTCAGACCCTCAAGGATGCCATCAACGAGGCCATCCGCGACTGGGTCAGCAACGTCCGCAACACTCACTACCTGCTCGGCTCGGTGGTAGGCCCGCACCCTTATCCCGTGATAGTGCGCGACTTCCAGGCGATTATCGGGCAGGAGGCCAGAGAACAGGTATTAGCCGAATATAATCGACTGCCCGACTACCTGGTGGCGTGTGTCGGCGGGGGCAGCAACAGCATCGGCCTTTTCCACCCGTTTTATCATGATAAAGACGTGAAATTCATCGGAGTTGAGGCGGGGGGACTGGGACTGGCTACAGAAAAGCACTCGGCCACGCTGCTCACGGGCAAGACCGGAGTTCTGCACGGGACAAAGTCCTATCTCATGGAGGATAAGCACGGCCAGATAATGGAGACTCACAGCATCGCCCCGGGGCTGGACTACCCGGGAGTGGGGCCGGAGCACAGTTTTTACAAAGACAGCGGGAGGGCCACCTACGTAGCCGTTACCGATGAGCAGGCGCTGGAAGGTTTTAAGCTGCTGTGCGATACCGAGGGCATCATTCCGGCGCTGGAGCCTGCCCACGCGATATATTATGTCGCCGGGCTGGCAGCAGACCTGCCGAAAGAGCAGATAATCATCGTCAACCTTTCGGGGCGGGGTGATAAAGACCTGGA
>JAUWZF010000075.1 GCA_030615475.1 Dehalococcoidales bacterium
TTCCCCCGCTACCGGTGTGCCTGCCTCCACCGCCTCGAGAAACTCAATAACGGCCCGATTAAACACATCAGGGCGCCACCGCGCTGTTTCATGAACGGAGCCCTTTATCACCACGTAGCGCGAGCCCTTGATGTGCTCGTGTAATATCCTGGTACCCGTTGTTACCATATCCAAATCGTCACTGCCGACAGTAATCAAGGTGGGCACATTGATACCGTCGGCGGCCTGGCGTTGCCATTCAGCCTCCCAGGGCCTGGCCCGGCCGACACCGATATACCCGTTAACCGGGAACCTGGCCATTCTCTCGATGTATTGCTCCTGAAGGGCTTCATCCTTCGGGACGGGAGGGAAAGCGGTTCCGGTGGCAATCTGGCGCCGGGCGAAATCGGCCATGCCTCTTTCCAGCGCCAGCTTTTCACCCTTTTCCCGCCCCTCGGCCATGGCGGCCTGCATAGCGGGGTCGGTAGGCGGCTGGAAGCCGCCGTGAATATCAAAGATAAGCAATGCTTTTACCGTATCGGGGTAGCGGTGTGCGTAACCGAGGGCTATGGCGCCGCCCAGCGAGAGACCGCCGACATAGGCTTGAGTCACCCCCAGGTGTTCCAGCAGGTGATGCAGGTCTTCCACGAGGATATCCAGCGTGTAGTTCTCCTCCCCGGCCGGTGCCGAGGATAAGCCGTGGCCGCGGACATCATAGACAATAACCTGGTATTTAGGTGGCAGGCTTTGAATCAGGTTTGCCCAAAACTCCAGGCTGGCTGAGAACGGATGGATTAAGACCAGGGGGAACCCCTCGCCATATACTTTGTAATTAATGTAAATGTTATCAACCTGGCAAACAGGCATATTTACCGTACCTCGTTTGTTCAATTTCCCGTATGCTGGCTATCACTTGCCGGCCCATACGTCCTGGAAGAGCTGGCGGAGCTTTTCGTCCTTGCACTCGCAGGGACTGGAGTACATATTGACATCCTTGTTGCCGAGAGCGACCAGGGTATCCAGCTTATCGTTCATCTGCTGCTCCGTGATGCCGGCCTCCTTCAAGCTCAGGGGCTCGCCCGTTGCCTTCGCCAGGTCTCTTAACTTCTGAATCAGCTTTCGTACAGCTTCCTGGTCCGACTCAGCCTGAATCCCGGCAAACCTGGCGGCGGTGCTGAGTCTCTCCACGGGGTCGGGGGCGCCCTCAATGGGAGGATTCGAGGCGATGTATTCCAGCGAATAGGGTAACGTTATGCCCACAGACCGCCCGTGGGGGATGTTAAAGGTAGCTCCGAGGGTATGTGCCAGGGCATGGCAGAGTGACGTATTGCTGTTGCCGAATCCCAGTCCGGCTATGGTGGCGGCGTTCTGCATTTTCTCCCTGGCTGCGAGGTCATCTCCATCGGCATATGCTTTGGGGAGCCACTCGAAGGCCAGTTTCATAGCCTGCAGGCAGAGTCCGTCACTGAAATCTGTCTGCTGCCTGGCGGTATATCCGTCAAGGGCGTGGCCCAGAACATCCAGGCCGGTGCTGGCCGTCAATGCTTTGGGCATGCCGGCGGTAAACTCGGGGACCAGTAACGTAATATCGGGCACTATTTCCGTGTTGGCAAAGCCTGTCTTGCGGTGTTCGGCGGTGTCCGCGAGCACTATGGCCCAGGTGACATCCGAGCCGGTGCCGCTGGTAGTCGGGACGGTCATGAATCTGGCTTTCTTCTGCGAACTCAGTTTGGTCTTCACGTTAACGGAGGTAATCTCATCGGGGGCGATTTCCGGGTTCTCATAGAGCACCCAGGCCGCCTTGGCCGTGTCCAGGACCGAGCCCCCACCGAAACCGATGACCAGCTGGGGTTTGAACTCTTTGAGCAATTTGCTGGCCTCGATAGCGCCCGCCGTCGAAGGCTCCGGCTCCGCTCCGTCCCAGATTCTGACTTCGTATCCGGCGTTTTTTACCGTCTCGACGAGCTCTCCGCTGAGCTTCACCATGTTTTTATCGGTAATCAGGGCGGCCTTCTGGCCGCGGCCTTCAAGCTCAGCGCCCAACCTCCTCAGCATGTTTTTACCGAACAGGATTTTTTTCGGACTCAGAAAGTAAGACATAATATTTCGCCTCCTTTCCCCGGTTTAATCCAGTGGGTCTTCTCGTTTATTGATACCCGCGATGCTGCGGGCAAGGTCCTGCTTGGATCCCATGTCCGACTCGCGTTCAATCATTATCTTCTGCGCCTGCGGCGAACCGGCTCCGTGCATGGACTCGGTGTGATAGCTGGGGGCAACCACGCCAAAACACATGGCATGGATGAGCGTCAGCATCCGGTAGCGTTCCTCCGTAGAGTAGGCAGGGTCGCCTTTGAGGTACTTATCAATGTATTTGCCTATCTTCGGGTGCTTGAAGTCCTTCTCGGAGGGGGTGGTGACCAGGATACCGCCGGCTATGTCCTCAGCCAGCCGGGTAATTTCGTAGGGGAATCTGGTGGTGTTAAGCTTGCAGATATTGGACAGGAGTATGTGGGACTGATAGTTGCCCGCCTTGGTCTTCCAGGCCTGGTGGGCACTGGCCAGGCCGCAGGCGTGTATCGTCTCGGAGAGGTGAATCATCTCCCCGATTTTTTCCCTGATATGAGAAGCCCGGCGCACCCCGTTGTAATCGGCCATGGAGGCGGCGGCGCCGATGAGAACATCGGCGATGCCGGGTTTGCAGCCGCCGTAGCTCTGCCGGTGATAGGCGGCGAACCGCTCCACCAGCATGATGGAGAAATCGTATTCGCCGTTCATGAAAACCCGTTCCCAGGGGACGAACACGTTCTCAAAGACGCTCAGGGTCTCGTGGCCGCCGAAACCGTAGTTGCCGACATCTATATCCCCCTCCTCGAGCTTGCGCGTATCGCAGGACTGCCTCCCGTAGATATGGGTTATCCCTTCGGCATCGGTGGGTACCGCGCAGCAGACGGAGTAGTCTTTATCCTCCTCCTGCATCCTGAGGGTGGGCATGAGCAGCATTTCGTGGGAATTCGCCGTTCCGGTGATATTGGCCTTGGCCCCCCTGATAATCACCCCATCATCCCGGCGCTCGGCGATATGAACGAACATATCCGGGTCTTCCTGCTGGCTGGGCGATACGCCCCGGTGTCCCTTGACATCGGTCATGGCCCCGGCAACACACAGGTCGTTCTCCTGGACATATTCCAGCCATTTCCGGAACCTCTGGTGATAATCGGTGCCGTACTTTTCGTCAATCTCGTAGGTGGTGCTGAAGGTAGCATTAATCCCGTCCATGCCGACGCATCTCTGGAAGCAGCAGGCCGTCCTCTGTCCCAGATCTCTCTGCAGCATGATTTTACTGACCATATCATCGGGGCTCTTGAAGAGGGAGTTGAACCTGTTGACCTTCTTCCCCGTGAGCATGGACTCCGTGACGGCCAGGGCCTCGGTTTTGGGCTCGTGGGCGAGCTTGTAGGTCATGGCCACCGCATTGGTTGACGGCTTGATGATGGGGTCATTGACCCAGTCCTCGACCTTTTCGCCAAGCAGGTAAAGATTTAGCTTCAGCTGGCGCAGGCTTTCTGTATACTCGCGCGCTGTCTTTAACATATCGCCTCCTTCCCACAGGCTCTCTGCCTATTCAGGGGCGGAAACATGGTTCGGGTCGAAGAGTGCCCTGATTTTATCTTCCTTTTCAGGGTAGTTACCCCAGACGGGCCCGAATAATTTATTATCGGGTACCAGGGAGTAAGCGCCTCCCTTAGCACAGGCATCCTGGCAGTCGTTCTTCCATTCTTGCAGTGCATAATTATCTTCCACAGCCGCCATACGGAGACATTCCATCTTGGCGATGTAGCCCAGTTCGTAGGGGCAGATCCAGTCCGTGGAATTGTACTCCTGCAGTATCGGAGGTCTATGCTCGTCCGTTATCTTATCAACAACCTTACTGTACCTCACGGCCTGGTTGATGGACTCGTAGGAAACCTCGGAACTGAACCTTCCGCCGACGACATTGGCGCAGATGGCATCGGCAGCCATGAAGTTCGTTTCATCCTGACACGGAGCTTCACGGGGCGAACCCTTGAAATCGGCGACAATATCCAGTAATACCTTCTCCTCATATTCCAGGCGTTTATCGGAGCCGATACCGTACAGCAGGACCCGGAGGTCTTCCTGCTGCCGGGCCAGTTTGGAGCTTGCTTCCTTCCAGTACTCCCAGAATCCGCCGCAGCCCACCCCTCTGGTTCTGGCGACACCCCTGAATATCGGGGGTACCGTCATCACAATCAGGCCTATCTCGCACTTGCCCAGTTCAAAGATGGCATTGACGGCATCCTCTTTGGAATAAAAGCGGATATTGTACCACTTGAACCTGTTTTGGGGCAGCTTCATGGTGGTGTGATATGCCCACCCGTCCGGCACAAGTTCCTCGGAAACAAAGGGGAATACCTTTACCCCTATCCTGGTAATAATTCCGAGCCTCGACTGGTGCCCGGCGCATCCCCTCAGCAGACCCCGAAGGTCGGGGCCGGGTCCTTCGCCCCAGAAGAAATCCCTGGCCATAGAAAACGAACCCATCTTGAGCAATTCACCATCGGGGAGCACCCACTCAACACCCAGTAGCCGCTGATAACCGATGCCGTGCCTCCAGCCGAGAGGGGCATCACCCATATTGACGGTATTGGCTACCACCGAAGAGTGGCCGCCGCATCCCGGCACGAAGGTGAAAAGGCCCCTCTTGAGCAGGTCGGCTTGAAGGGCTGAGAAGGCCACCCCCGGCTCGACAATGGCGTACATGTTCTCCTCATCTATCTCAAGCTTGTTCATCCGCTTCAGGTCGATGAGTATGGAGTCATCCTTTCTGGCGTAAGTGCCGGCACTGTAGAAAGTGCTGGTTACCACGAAGGGCAGCTTGTACCTGTTGGCTACCCTGACGATGGCCTGTACTTCCTCGGTGCTGGCCGGCTCGATGCTGCATCCAGGCCGGCGTTTTTCTTCAGAAGGACTGGACAGACTACAATAGCGGTCGGCTTCACAGATTGCCGGGTCATCGCTGACCCATTCAGTCCCAACAATAGATTGCAGTGTCTGATAAGCTTCTCTCGGTATACTCATCGCTATCTCCTTTACCTTGTTCTACCTGATTGCCCGAAGCATTATTTCGGTAATATCATAAACCTTCATCCCGGTGTTCATAGCCTCAGCGGCTTGACCGAGGATGTCCTTACAGTTGGGACAGCAGCTTACTACTGCCTCGGCACCGGTTAAGGCGGCTTCCTCGGAGCGTTCCCCGGCTGTCCACAGGGCGAAGTCCGGGAAGGCTGCCCCGACGCCACCGCCGTACCCGCAGCACCAGGCATTATCCTTGCCTCTCTGCATTTCAATAAGCTCCATCCCCCGGATTGCTTTAAGGATATTCCGGGGTGGCTCATAGATGCCTTTGTCTCCCCGCCGCCACGTCTTACCCACGGCGATATTGGGCGGCTCATATTTCGGTTCCCAGTGATACCACGGCTCGGCGAGCCTGCCGAGGTTGCACGGGTCATGGTAGGTTACCTTCATGGGAAGGCGCCTGTTAAATTTGAATTTGCCGTCGTTCATCAACTGGTCGATGTACTCCGTGATGTGCAGGACAGTGTAAGGCATATCCTCGGTGGACTTTTCCAGAATCCTGGGATAATCCACCTTAAGGGTCTTATAGGCTTCGGCGTCACTCGCTATCACTGTCCTGGCGCCTGATTCCTTGATAGCCTTGATGTTATGGTCGGCCATCTCCTTCGCCAGTTCCAGCTGACCGGTGGCGAACAGCTCGTGTCCGCTGCTCCATTCGTCCTTCAGGACCGTGAACTTGACCCCGGCTTTACTCAGCAACCTGGCGGTGGCCCGGGCTATCTCCGGGTGCCGGTAAGACGAGGGGTCACCGACGAAATAAAGGATTTCCGCTTTTACGGCTGGCTTAACGTCCTTCGGCATCCATTTCAGGCGGTCCTTGTGGGCAGCGCCGTATATATTGTGGCTGGCCCTGACATTTTTGGCCAGCATCTTGTGCTCGGGCAAGGGGCCCTTGCCCCGTTCAACACACCGGCATCTCAGTGTCTCAATTACCTGCAGCACCTCGACATCCAGGTTTCGTTTGCACCTTATGTCGCAGCCGCCGCAGAGGGTACAATGCCACAAAGCGTCCATGAGTTTCGGGGTGAATTCCAGCTTGTCGTCCAG
>JAUWZF010000214.1 GCA_030615475.1 Dehalococcoidales bacterium
AGAAAATTATTACAGCTCTACCCAAGGGCGAAAACCTGTGGCAGCTGAGTCAAAAACTCGAAGACAGGTTCAAGGAATTATTTATGCCGACACCCATCTGGGAGGAACTGGGCTTTACCTATATCGGGCCGATTGACGGGCATAATTTACATGACCTTGAAACCGTGCTTACCCAGGTCAGGAATTCCGCTAATAAGCCGACCCTTGTCCACGTGGTCACCACGAAAGGCAAGGGCTATAGTCCTGCCGAAAGTAACGCCGTCTACTTCCACGGTGTCCCTGCCAAGGGTGGTGGTAACGGGGAGATACCGACCTATAGCGAGGTCTTTGCCCAGACGATGCTCCGACTGGCCCGTGAGGAGCCCAGACTGGTGGTGGTTACACCAGCTATGCCCGAAGGGAATTACCTGAGCATCGTTGAGGCTGAGTTCCCGAACCGCGTCTTTGACGTCGGCATCTGCGAACAGCATGCCGTTACTTTCGCCGCCGGCATGGCGACACAGGGCTTCATACCGGTTGTGGCGATATACTCGACCTTCCTGCAGCGTGCCTTCGACCAGATAATACATGACGTTTGCCTTCAGAACCTGCCTGTCGTCTTTGCCATTGACCGGGGAGGAATTGTCGGCGATGACGGCAAGACACACCAGGGTACGTTCGATATTTCTTACCTCTCGTTAATTCCTAATCTCGTTGTCGCCGCCCCCAAGGATGAAAACGAGCTTCAGCACCTGTTGTATACTGCGGTAAAGGCCGGGCGTCCCATGGCGGTAAGGTATCCCCGCAGCGCCGGACTGGGAGTGCCGCTGGACACGAAACTCCGAGAAATTCCCATAGGCGAGGGCGAAGTGCTCCGGTATGGAGAAGATGTGGCTATCCTCGCTCTGGGCGCCTCGGTGGCTCCGTCCCTGGAGGCAGCCGTTAGTCTGGCTGCAAAGGGTGTCGAGGCTACGGTAGTTAACGCACGTTTTGCCAGACCGCTGGATACGTCCCTGATAAACGACCTGGCCGGTCGTGTCAAGCGCATCGTCACCATCGAGGAGAACGTACTGACCGGCGGCTTCGGCAGCAGTGTCAATAAGCTGCTGCAGGAGTCCGGGCGATGTGATGTGCCGGTAAAGAATATCGGTATCCCGGACGAGTTCGTGGAGCATGGCACCCAGGCTATTTTACGCGCTAGATACGATCTGGATGCTGAAGGAATAGTAAAACAGGTTTTAAAACTATTTCCGGACCCCGTTTCGGATTCATCGTTAAATATTAATGGTAAAGCCAGGACGACACAGCGATAAAGAATATTTATCCTTCCTGAAAAGGGTAGGGGAGTGCAGTTAAAATTGATACGGAAATTCATAGTCTGTCCTTCAATTGCGGGTAAGCGACTTCGCAAATGTTCGAAGCGTTATGGCATATCAGGCGTCACGGCCAGCGCCTGTTTTTTTATTTTAAGTTATTAATTATCAGGAGCGATGCATGAACAAGATGACCGTCAGGGACATAGAAGTTACCGGTAAGAAAGTTCTGGTCCGTGTCGACTTTAATGTCCCTGTTGATCCCGAGACAGGTGCCATCGTTGATGATAGCCGTATCAGGGCGACTCTGCCTACTATTGAATATCTTATTGAACGTAATGCCAGAGTCATTCTGATTTCTCATCTGGGCCGGCCCAGGGGCAAGGTCGTCGATGAATTACGGCTGACCCCTGTGGCCCAGCGACTGTCTCAGATTCTGGGGCAGCAGGTGGGTGTCGCCGTCAACTGTATCGGACCGGAAGTGGAGAAGTCCGTGGAGACCCTGAAGGCCGGCGATGTCCTGCTTCTGGAGAATCTCAGGTTTCATTCCGACGAGGAGACGGGCAGCGCCGAATTCGCCAGGTCTTTAGCCCGGCTGGGCGATATCTTTGTCAATGATGCCTTCGGTACCTCGCACCGGGCCCACGCCTCGATAGCTGGCATCGGTCAGTATCTGCCGGCGGTAGCCGGACTGCTGCTGGAGAAAGAGATTAATACTTTAAGCGACCTTTTAGAGCATCCTGTCCACCCCTTTACTTCGGTTTTCGGTGGCGCCAAGGTCAGCGACAAGGTGGGCATGCTGAAAAACATCATGGATAAGGTGGACTGCCTGCTCATCGGTGGCGGCATGGCGGCTACGTTTCTGAAAGCCAGGTCCTGTGAAGTAGGTACGTCGCTGATTGAAGCGGACTGCGTGGACACGGCGGCTGAGTTGATTGAGGAAGCCAGGAGGAGCGGCGCCCGCTTAATACTACCGGAGGATGTGGTTATCACCGACGAACTGAAAAGTGAGTCGGAATGGGAAGTCGTGTCTGTTGACGCTATCCCACCGGATAAAAAGATAGCCGATATCGGCCCGGCGACCATCGAGAACTTCCGCAGGGAGTTGAAGGACAGCCGGACGGTATTCTGGAATGGCCCGATGGGCGTGGAAGAGATACCGCAGTTCGCGGCGGGGACACAGGCACTGGCCATGTTACTCCCCGAGCTTAACGGTACCACCATCGTGGGCGGCGGCTCGACGGCCGAGGTGGTTGATGCCCTGGGGCTGGGTGACAGTGTTACCTTTATTTCCACCGGCGGCGGCGCTTCGCTGAAATTCCTGGGTGGTGAAGAACTGCCCGGTGTGGTAGCATTACGGGATAAAGGGACGCTTTAGAGAATGACCAATCTGGAGTTGATAAAAGAAATCTCAATACCGTCACCGGCCAGGATTGTGTTGCTGGTAATCGATGGTCTGGGCGGACTGCCCGACCCGAAAACAGGCAGGACGGAGCTGGAGACGGCCCGTATCCCTAATCTTGACGCTCTGGCTGTAAGGGGAATCTGCGGCCTGGCCGACCCCATAGCCCCCGGCATCACGCCCGGCAGCGGACCGGGGCACCTGGCGCTGTTCGGTTACGACCCCGTCATCTGCAACATCGGGCGCGGCGCGCTGGAGGCTGTCGGTATCGATGTTGAGCTACAGCCGGGGGATGTAGCGGCT
>JAUWZF010000040.1 GCA_030615475.1 Dehalococcoidales bacterium
CTTTTAAATCAGCGAGCAGATTAGCAAAATCTCCGGACATACTGTAATCCTCCTTAGTTATTTATTGATGGTATACCTGCAAAAGAATCGTTTTGCAGTATTCTGTCTGGAAGGTGACTCACTCAGGGCGAGTATATCAACGCAGGAAAAAAATGTCAAATAATACCTGTTTTATTATCTGGAAAAGTTTGTGCCGATATGCAAAACAACCGCCTCGTCTTTACAACTATATTTTTTTAGGCTAAAATTAATACGTTTTTACGCGGGAGTAGCTCAGTGGCAGAGCATCTGCTTCCCAAGCAGAGGGTCGCGAGTTCGAGCCTCGTCTCCCGCTCCAGGAAAGCAAAAGGGGCGGCATCGTCTTTTACGGCGGTTCGCCCCCTTATTTTAATCAGTGCTCTGTTTCTTCTTTTTAAGCTTCTTCATGTCTTCGGGCTTCGCCCTCACAATGACATATACTCTCTAAATTCAATTTGTATTGCCGCCGTATTTTTGATATTCTTTTATCATCCTTCCCCTAAATTTGTGCTGCGTATTACGGAGGTCAGCGATGTTCAACCCGATAGTTTTCAACGAGGATGTCTGCACAGGATGCAATATCTGCGTGGACGTCTGCCTGATGGAAATCCTGGAGGCCAGTCCGGAGAAAGGCAAGCCACCCATCGTAAGATACCCGGACGAATGCGCCTATGACGGCGCCTGTTGGATGCAGTGCCCTCAGCGGGAGAAAGGGGCCATCAAGATTGTCCCGCCCCTCCCGATGAGGGTATCCATCCTGAGAGGAGAGAAGCCATGAAGTCGGGAATCGAAGTCATAACTATTGAGACGGGTGTTTTAATAATCGGCGGCGGGCTGGCCGGATGCATGGCCGCGATTAAAGCCAGCGAGTACGGGGTAAAGGTTACTATTGTGGAAAAGGCCAACACTTTGAGCAGCGGCTGCGCCGGTACGGGAGTCGACCACGCCTGGGCTTATATCCCCGAAATTCACGTGCAGATGGGCTGGACTATCGAAGACCTGATAGAAGACCATGCCCAGTTGATCGCGCGGGGTTTTATCAATAAAGAGCTGCTCCGCCTGGTGGCCAGAGAGAACTACGACCGCATGCTCGACCTGGAGAAGTTCGGCGTGAAAATCAGGTATGAAGACAGTAAAATACCCGGCAAATTCAGAATCGTCTACCAGTTCCACACCATGCCGAGTTCATTCAACTTCGACGGTTACAATTTAAAGATAAAGCTCACCGGAGAGGCCAGGAAAAGGGGCGTGGACATTATAAACCGGGTCATGATGGTGGCCCTGCTGCTTACCGACGGCCGGATAGCCGGGGCGCTCGGGATAGGGACAAATAATGGCAAGCTCTATTCATTCAGGGCCAAGGCGGTCGTCATGTCCACGGGCCGGGCCAACCGGCTGACTCCCAGTGTCACCGGCATCTGGGGCGACCATCGCATACCCGTCAACGAGACCGGGGACGGCCGGGCCATGGCGTTCCGCGCCGGTATTCCCGTCATCAACATGGAGTTCCTTTCCTCGGGGTACTATTCCATCGGCAACTACGAGCTCAACCTGGGCTCCCCACGGAACACGGTACAGCCGGCCGCGGCGGTTACCGATGCCGACGGAAAAGCAATCGTGCCGAGGACACAGTTCTACGACTGGGACAACCTGGGCAAAGAGAAGGTGGACGCCACGTTAAATCGACAGAAAATGCTTTCGGGAGGGCGGAACGCGCGTCCTTCCTACGCTCAGCTTTACCGACAGGGAGAAGGGCCCTTTTACCTCGACCTTACCGGCGGTACGGAGGAGGAGATAAAATACATCGAATGGTCTATCGGCAACGAGGGCAAGGGTTCCCTGTTCCTGGACTACCTGAAAGACCAGGAAGGATTCGACTTTAGAAGAGACAAACTGGAGTGGCTACCCAACAGCCGCGAGATGGCCGGCACGGCGGCTTCCGGACTCGTGGTGAATAACGACCTGGAAACAGGGGTCAAAGGCCTGTTCGGGGCCGGGGACGACGTCGGTGGAGTGCCGTGGGCCGGCGCCCCCGGAGCTTTCACCATGGGCTGGCGTGCCGGGGAGAGGGCGGCTAAAGAGGCCGGGGCGCAGAAAAATCATTTGCCCGTAGATACCGAACAAGAGAAATTTATCCAAGAAAAGTGTTCCGGTATGCTGACAAATAAGAAAGGCCTGCACTGGCGCGAGGTGGAAATGGCCGTGCAGAACGCCGTGGACTACTATGCGGGCGACGCGCGGGCGGAAAAGACGCTGAGACGCGGCCTGGAGCGCCTGAAGGACATAAAAAAGAGCGCGTCGTTTAAAGCCGAAAATCCTCACGAACTCATGCGGTGCCTCGAGGTGCAGTCGATAATCGATAATGCCGAGATGATACTGAATGCCTCGCTGGAAAGGCGGGAGAGCCGCCGGGCGCCCTTCGGGTTCTACCGGGCTGATTTTCCGGAACAGAACGATAAGAAGTGGCAGGTCTTCCTCGCTTTGAAAAAGAAAGAGGGAAGAATCGAATTCTCTCGGATTCCGATTAAGCCGTAGCTAACCGGAGGCGGACAGCCCCTGCATTTTCGCCCGCAGTCGGTCGGCGTTCCTCGGCGCGGCAATCCAGAAACTGATACCCGCCAGATACCAGCCATAAAAAAAGGGGGCCGCCGAATCATTAACGAACCTTTCTTGACTTAATAAAATACCATAAAGGCTGGTTTAATACGAAACACTATTTGTATTTCAGCCCGTTTTTTGATAACCTGTTGGCATCATCTTTTTGAAATCCTGATTATGTGGAAACAGAACAAGGCATTACTGGCGTTGCCGCTGGTTGTCATCGTCATTGCCACGGCTATGTCAGGATGCGCCCGCAGCGCGTCCATAGGGACTCACGACCCGAAAGTGGACCCTTTTGTCACCGACCGCGTCGCCACGGTACGCATTGTTATGGAGGAAGAAGACTGGACGTACTGCCGGGAACATGCCTTCGAGGAGCGGTACGTACCGGCCGATTTCTGGTGGGATGACGAACTGGTACCCGATGTCGGCCTCAGGACCAAGGGAAACTCCTCGCTGGGGCAGGCGGTCGGCTGGGGGAGTCCCCGCATGCCTTTTGCGGTCGACTTCAATATCTTCAACCGGGCGCGTACCTTTCACGGCGTGAAAAAGGTCTTCCTCAACAACGGCTGGAGCGACCCCACCCTTATCCGCGAAGTCATTGCCTACGGGATATTTGCCGGGATGGGCATTCCCACCCCCCGCGCTTCCATTATCGACCTCTGGGTCAATGACACCCACCTGGGCGTATATACCATGGTCGAGATGGTCGACCAGGCCTTCATCCAGCGCCACTTCGCCGATGCCACCGGCAACCTTTATAAACCGGAACTTGTGGTAGCGCGCCTCGACTGGACGGAAAAAGATGCTTATAAAAAGCTTGGCTTCCCGGGTATGCCCGAAATGCCCCGCCAGGACCCCATCCTGTATACCAACCTCGGTGGGGCGCCGCTGATTGACCTCCTGCGTGCCCTCGGACAGGAAGAAATGGTCTCCCTTTACGAGCCCGAGACACCGGTCGAGGGAAATATGTTCCGCGGCCTCCCGCCGATGAGGATGCCGGAAACATATCTCGAAGCTATGATGCTGAAAACCAATGAGAATAATCCGGACTATACGGCACTGTTCAAATTCCTCGACGTCCTCAATAACGAGCCGGACGAGACATTCCCGCAGGAAATAGAGAAGGTGCTGGACGTCGATTTGACCCTCAAGTTTATTGCGGTATCGGCGGTTATCGTGCACCTGGATAACTATATCGGTATAGGCCATAACAACTATCTTTATGAGGTTAACGGTAAATTTACCCCCATTCCCTTTGATACCAACATGGCCTTCGGAACGTTCAATTCAGGCATCAGGAAAGACGGCCTTATCAATTACTTTATTGACGAGCCTACCGCCGGTGAGATGCACAGATTTCCCCTCGTCGACCGGCTGCTGTCTCACCAGCCGTATTTGGACAGGTATCGCGGCTATGTAGAAGAAATAATGAACGGTCCTTTCTCCCTGGACGTTGTCCTGCCAAGACTCGACCGGATTGTTGAGATGGTACGCCCCTTTGTCGAGGCTGATACCGAGATGTTCTACGCCTTCGAGGACTGGGAGCGCTGCATCACCGAGGACCTGAGGCCGCCCGACCTGTTCGAGGGATGGATGGCCGGCGGGCCTTCACCTATGTTGCCCTTTTTCCTTAACAGGGAAGAGACTTCCTGCCTCCGCAAGAACTTTGGCGTAAGCAGCCTGTTTGAGCTGATGATGCGCGATTTCAAGCCCGGCGAACTAGAGAAGCTGGAAGAATGCCTGTCGGAAGAAACGTATTCGCTGTTCCTGCAGAATATCTTCGGTCCTCTGATGGCCCCGCAGCCGCCCCGCCAGCCCGGGTTCGGCCCTAACTCCCTCGGCCTGAAGACCTTTATTATCGCGCGGCATGAGTCGGTCCGGCAGCAGCTTAATGGAGAGCGACCGAGCAGCTCGGGTAGCGGCGCGGGTAACGGCGGCAGCATGTGGATGGCGGATATGTTTGATTTCGGGCGTTAGTTGATGACATATACCGGGAGGTAATTAAAATAAAAGTCACCGGCAAATCAAAGGACGAGACGGCAATTATAACTCCGCTGCAGAGGTTCGAGCGGAAATTCTCGGTGCTGCCCAGGAATATCGGCTTTGCCTACGCCATGCTGCGGCAGGTGTGCCGTCCGGACAGGGAATATCCGCAGAGCCGGGTGCACAGTCTTTACTTCGACAACGTTGACCTCGAACAGTACGAGCGGTCGGCCGCGGGTGATTTCAGGAAGGACAAGGTACGCATCCGCTGGTACGGCGATAACACCGACGGCCAGGGAGAGATACCGGTCTATGTCGAGTTAAAAAAAAGAGAGGGCTTTGCCAGCAGCAAGCAGCGCCAGCAGTTTATGGTCCCCGCGCCAAGCCTTGAGCCGGGGAATCTGAGCAGTGGGATAATAAGTAATACGGAACTTATGGAAACGTTAGCCGGATTCGGCCACTTCCCGGAGAAGCCGATTAAACCGATTATCGTGATATCGTACCAGCGCTACAGGTTCAATGAAATGCAGACCGGAGTGCGGGTCTCCTTCGACTATAACATTAAAGCCGCGATGGTGGCCTGGGAACTGGGCCGCCGGGAACGCGAGATACGGCTGAATCAGGGCGTCATCGAGGTCAAGGGGCCCAGTCTGGAATTACCCGTTACACTCCGCCGCATGGGACTGCTGGACGCCGACTGGAGTCGCTTTTCCAAGTACGGCTCCTGTCTTGAAGCGCATTTTACCGAGCCCGGCAGCGTGGCTCGTTTCTCACCTTCGGGCAGAAATGTCGAGCTATAGATGAAAAGGAGGATATAGCATGTTTGACGAACTCTGGCAACTCATTGAGGGAATGCAATCGCCGGTGGGACTCTGGGAAGCTGTCGTCGCCATCCTGTTTTCCCTGGCGGCTTCCATCGTAACGTACCTGATGTACCAGTTGTTCTATGGGTCGAGGCACATCGGGGCCGGGGTACACCGGATGTTTATTATCGGCGGACCGGCTATCACGGCGCTGTTCCTGGGTATCCAGGTATCCATACCGCTGTCGCTGGGGCTGCTGGGGGCGTTATCTTTCGTCCGGTTCCGGACTCCGGTAAAAGACCCGGCGGAAATCGGTTTTCTCCTTTTACTCATCGCTTCGTCAATCGGCGCCGCCACCGATAACTTTCTGGTAACCGGAATTCTCTTCGCCCTGGTGTTCATCGCGCTGGGTATTCACTGGCTGACCCGCAATCGATTTAACGTGTTCGGGCGGGCCCACCTGATGATTTCCGTAGACCAGCCCTCCTACCCGGACCTGGAAGGAAGACTTTCCGCCTTTCTCAAGGAGCGGTTGCATGGCCTGAGGCTGGAGACGATGTCTGTCCTGGACGACCGCGTCAGTCTCCATTACCAGTACCGGCGCCGCACCGATTATGACTGGGCTACCTTCACCAGTGACCTCAACCAGCTGGCCGGGCCAGCCAAGGTCGATGTATATATCGGGTAGCATCAGCCTGTTTCTTCGTAAGGTGAATTGATTGGAGAGGGGCCAGGGGTGAGGTGTAACCATTGACTAGATGTAAACAGGGCCTTTTTGCTTCGTAAAATAGAGTTCCGCAATTTGACAGCATTTGCTTCACAGAATAAGATGTTTATGGCAGTTATTACGTTTAATCGATTCAGGAGGCATCAATATGGCGGGAACTTTCCAGGGTAAGGTCGCACTGGTTACCGGTGCCGGCATGGGCTTGGGGCGGGCTACGGCGCTGGCATTCGCCGGGGAAGGCGCCAAAGTCGTCGTGGCGGATATCGACGTTGAGAACGGTCAGCAGACCGTAGATATGATTAAGAAAGCCGGCGGCGAGGCTACCTTCGTCAGGGCCGATGTTTCCAAAGCCGGGGAGGTCGAGGCGATGGTCGAGAAGACCGTCGCTACCTACGGAGGGCTCGACTGCGCCCACAATAACGTCGGTATCGAAGAGTTACCGGAACCCCTTACGGAAGGCACCGAAGAAACGTGGGACCGCATCGTGGATATCGACCTGAAGGGTATCTGGCTGTGCCTGAAGTATGAGATTAAATACATGGAGAAACACGGCGGCGGCTCTATCGTCAACACGTCTTCCATCGCCGGGCTCATCGGCGCTCCGATGCAGGCCATGTACACCGCCTGTAAGTGGGGTGTTAACGGTTTAACGCTGTCGGCGGCCGGCGATTATGCCAAAGCGGGCATTCGTGTCAATGCCGTCTGCCCCGCCGGTATGAAGGGCACCGGTTTCTATAACCGGATGTTGGCTGTACAGCCCGGTATGGCGGAAGCGGTCAAAGAGATGATGCCCCTGGGGAGAGATGCAGCGCCGGAGGAGGTTGCCGAGGCGGTGGTATGGCTGTGCTCGGACAGGGCTTCCTATATTACCGGTATTACCATGCCCGTCGATGGGGGGTTCACCATAACCTAGTCATGACCGGGATATCGTTTACCGTTGTTTGTCAACGCTGTCTCCGGTGGGGTTACCGGTAATTCTTTGTCTTGTCCATCTGTCATATAGCGGCAGAACAAGCTGAAAAAGAAAGGAAGGCTGGGGAGATGGTCGGTATTACATCGATAGAAGCTTATCTACCTGTATACAGGCTTAATCGCGATGAAATTGCCCGGATGTGGGCGGGCAGGAGCACGGGTGGGGCTAAAGCCGTGGCCGGCTACGACGAGGATACCGTCACCATGGCGGTGGCGGCTACTTTAGCCTGCCTGGCACGGGGTGGGGGTAAAGCGGACGGGCTCTCGCTGGCGACGACTACCACCCCCTACAAGGAAAAGCAGTCGGCAGCGATTGTTGCCACTGCCGCTGACCTTGCCGATGAATGCCATACCGCCGACTTTACCGGTTCCCTCAGGGCTTCGACCATAGCTTTGAAGTCGGCCATCGACGCGGTGAAAGCCGGCTCGGCTAAGAATGTGATTATTACGGCCTCGGACTGTCGGCTTGGGGCGGCCGGGGGCACACTGGAACAGGTGCTCGGCGACAGCGCCGTGTCCCTGATGATAGGGTCGGAAAAAGTAATTGCTGAGGTCGAAGGCAGCTATTCGATATTCAACGATTTTACCGACCTGTGGCGGACGGGGGAAGATACGTTCGTACGCTCCACGGAGAGAAGATTTATCGACGAGGTTGGCTATCTGCCGACCATGCAGTCGGCTATTTCCGGCCTGATGAAAAAATACAATTTAACAATGGCAGACTTGACTAAAGTAGTCTATTACGCATCTGATGCCCGACAGCATGCCGGTCTGGCACGGCGGATGAAATTCGATAAAGCTCAGGTGCAGGACCCGCTTTATAGCGACATCGGCAATACGGGAACGGCGGCGGCTCTGCTGATGCTGGCGGCGGCTCTGGAGAAGGCCAAAGCGGGCGACCGGATTCTCCTGGCCGGCTACGGGGACGGCTGTGACGCTTTTGTCTTTCGGGTTACGGACGAAATC
>JAUWZF010000020.1 GCA_030615475.1 Dehalococcoidales bacterium
GCTGGTTACCACCCAGGCTATGGCAACCGGCCTGGTTCCGGCCTCGTCGGCGTCATAGTCAAAAACAACCCGCGTGGAATACGTACTCATGGGGGGTAAATCGGTGAAGAGTACCGGCTCCGAGGAGAAATCCCAGAGCACAGCCTGGCCGCCGGGATGGGGTGAGGTCGAGGGTGGGTCGAATTCATAAGGTTCTACCTCCAGATTGCAGGCGCCGGCGTAGGTAAAACCGTGGGGCAGCCATACGCCTATCGAGGAGATAGACAAATTATCTGTTGTGTCTTCAGCGGGATAGAAGTCTATCTTTATCCGGTAGCAGTCATCGTCGAGGGCGGTACCGGTGACTATCAACCGGTTTGTTGTGTTATCCGTGACATCTCTCTCAATGATGGCTCTGGCTGCGGCCGGAGTCAATCCCAGTTCGTCCAGAGTTATGTTGCTTGGAATCCAGACGTTCTCGATAGTCACGTTGACCGGCAGGCCGTTTATCGTGTCTTCAAGTTCGTACGAACAGCTCGCGTCGAAGTCGTAGGCGTAATTCTCATCGTCGAATAAAACCGGCAGGCGGTCAAACTGTATCTGCCATATACCATCCTCTACTCCGGCGTCAGCGGCGTACATCTTGTTGGTCTTATCTTCGTAGACTTTGCCCGTCTTGAGTGCGTCGCCGATATGAGCCAGCACCGGTATGATGGTGAGACTGCCCATGACCAGCAGTACCAGCACGATGATGAGGGCCTGGCCCGTCTCATCGGATGAGAGCCTGGAGCGGATGAATTTCATCATTTTTCTCATGTCGCTATCCCGGTTTTTACAACTTGGGCCTGGAGGCAATCTCGCGTAGCTTGGTCACGTTGACGACTGTGGAACCTTCGCCCACACTGCCGGTTATCTTTATGGTGAGTGTCCCGTTACCCGATACGCAGTTGGTCATCTGGGCATCAGAGTTGATATATTCCGCTACCAGGGTCACGCTCGGGGCGCCGCCATCTACGGAATAGCTGCGCATGAGCTGGCCATTCACGACGGAGAAGACGACCTGATTTACCGTGTTGTCCCACTCGGTCCATGTCAGGGTCAGGTTGGAAGTGGCCGGAAACCCGGCGGCCCCGTCTATGGTCTGGGCCATCTGAGTATCCCGGCTAATCCAATGGAGGGCATTGAGGGTATGCCGGCTGGCAGTGGTGTAGTCGTTATTCCTGGCGGTCTGATTCATGACTTGGGCATTGGCCATGGTGGCACCAAGGCCGATAAGGCCGGCAATCGCCAGGGAGGCTAGCATCTCAACTAACATAAAGCCCCTCTGGTCTTTGCTGAACAACCTTATATTGCGGAGTATCATCGGTTCACCTTGTAGCTTTCCAGCGAAAGTACGTCATTGTCACGGTGGTGTATGGTTATGGTAACCTTCTGAATATTGTTATTCCTCTCTTTAACAGCGTCAATCGTGGCCGTATAACCCTCATATTCATCCGGGATGGTGAAGTCGTACGTGGTAGCGTAGACCTGTTTTTTCACGTTTTCCGTGATGGTTTCGGCCAGGATTTTGGCGGAGGCTCTCTCGTCGGCGGTGACGCGGGCCGTGGAAGTCGTGGCCAGGCCGCCAAGAAAGGACGCGCCGATCACGCCCAGGAGGGCTACGGCGACTATCGTCTCAATCAGTGAAATCCCTTTTTCACCCTTCATCCTCATAACTCACCCTAGTGTTCACGGGGTAACATGGTGTACCCCGTACCGTTAAAATAAAAATACGGGTTCCCGAATTTAGATACGGTTTCCCTACAATTATTATTCGCGGGCAGATGCCCTGTGTAAATAGTAAATTCGTCATGCATGACTAATTACCTAAGTCATTCTAGCTTGGTTAGCCTGTATCTAGTCCTTTAAAGAATTTATTATCGGTGTTTTGAGGAAGGCCTTGACAACGGCAGGGTCAAACTGGGTGCCGGCGCACCTCTTAATCTCGGTGATAGCCTTGCTCGCGGCCATAGCGGCTCTATACGGGCGGTCTGAAGTCATCGCATCAAATGAATCCGCCACGGCTAGAATTCTGGCGCCGAGGGGTATCTCTTCGCCGGCTACTGTCTGGTTGAGGCCGCTTCCATCATAACTGTCATGGTGATGTCTTATGGCCTCAACTATCATGTCATTTACCAGTGGTTGCACGATGCCGGGACCTATAGTGCAATGCGTCAGGATATAATTATATTCCGTGGGTGTCAGCATGCCCGGTTTATTTTGTACGCTCGGGTCAATGCCGATTTTACCAATATCATGCAGGAGGGCGGCCCAGCGCAGGTTTCCCAGTTCCTCACCCGTTAGACCCAGGATCAGTCCTGTATCGACGGCTATTTTGGTCACTCTCCGTGAATGACCTGCCGTGTATTTGTCCTTGGCTTCCAGCGCACCCACCAGTGACTCAATGGCGTCGATGAAGAGTTCCTGGAGTTCCTTGGCCTGTTCTTCCACTTTACCTTCGAGCACCTGTCTCTTCTCTTTGAGGTTGAGCTCCAGTCTTCTCTTTTCCAGTACCATCTGGATATTGGCGACAAGCTGGTTGATATCAAATGGCTTGGTAATGTAGTCCTGGGCTCCATTTTTCATGCAATCGACAATGGTTTCCGGGTCCACGACGGCAGTTGCCATGACAACCGCGGTATCAGGGTAGGATTTTTTAAGCTGGGGCAACAGTTCGTTACCTGATGTACCCGGCATCATAATGTCAAGAATAACCAGGTCGGCTGGATTGCTTTGAAGAGAGTCCATCGCTTCTTTGGCATTACCGGCCTCTTCGCAATCGAAACCATTGACGGTTAAGCATCTATTCAGGCTTCTCCGTACCGTTTTCTCGTCATCCACGATAAGAATAGACTCTTTGGAAGGTGCTGTAACCATTTTATTTTTCCCCTTTTTACTTCATTTCCCCTGCGAGTATTCGCTGGTTTATTCGTGGTTCTATCTTCCTTCTCTTTCTTTCCTATACTATTTCAGGCACAACAGGCATTTTAATGGTGAACGTAGTGCCTTTGTTTACCCGGGTTTTGACGCTCATTTCACCGCCGTGCTTCACGACTATCCCGTAGCAGATGCTCAGACCGAGACCGGTGCCTTTGCCGATATCTTTGGTGGTAAAGAAGGGGTCGAATATCCGGGGCAGAATATTCTTTTTAATCCCGCACCCGTTATCTTTAAAGTGAATGTTGATGTGGTTATTGACCCTTTCCGTCGTCACCGTTAATATGCCCGGCCTGTTGGTTTCCTTGATAGCGGATTCGGCGTTCAAGATGATGTTCAGGAAGGCCTGCTGTAACTGAAACTTGTCCATCGGAATGTCAGGCAGGTTCTCCTGAAGATTCGTAGCTGCCGTGATATTGTTTTCCTTTTCCTCGTATTCGCGCAATCTCAGTACGTCTTTGACGACTTCGTTGGTGGATGCCTGGCCGTTTTCATAATTATTATTGCGGGTAAAGAGGAGTACGTTTTTCACGATGCTGGCGGCGCGTTTAGCCTCGCTGTAAACGCACTCTAAATCCTCCCTGTGCTCTTCCGAAAGATCGCTATCCATGAGCAACTGGGATAAGGCCAGGATGCCGGTTAAAGGATTATTGAGTTCATGCGCCAGGCCGGCGGCCATCTCTCCTATTGAAGCCAGCCGGTCCGTGAGATATAGTTTTTCTTCCTCTTCCCTTTCCTGGGAGACATCGGTAAAAGTGAGCAGCGTTCGCTCTCCGTCCATCTTAATAATGACGCAGATGATTCTCTTTTCGAGGGTTTTTACCTGATACCTGAATTCCAGGGTATTATTCTCTTTCTTCCCCCTTTTCACAGTTTTGTACAGGTTAAGCAGCTGGTTTACGGGTATTATTTCATTAAGTAATTTATTGCTAATCGCCTTCTTGCCGTCATGAAAGATATTATGGAAAGCTTCGTTGGCAAGTATTATCCGGTCATTCCTGTCGATAACGAGTACCCCCTCCGGCGTGGTGGCCAGGATGCGCTCGATTAGTTGTTTTTGAACCTGTAGTTTAGCCTCCACCTCTTTCTGTTCGGTGATATCGCGATGGACGTCTATATATGAGAAGACTTTACCTTTCTCGTCGTATAGAGGGGAAAGACGGCAATCGCAGATGATAGTGCTGCCGTCTTTACGCCGTTTGGTGGCTATCGAAGTGTAGACTTTACCGTTTGAGATGGTTCTGTATATTTCCTTCTTTTCCTTCTCCGTCATAGGTTTGGCATCAAAGAGTCCCAGGCGTTTACCCCGTGCCTCTTCGAGGGTATAACCGAATAAGTCCTGTGAAGCCTGGTTCATGTACGTAATCTTGAAATCGGGGTCGATAACGATGGTGGAATCAGACACCTGCTGCGTGACGGAACTGAGGAGTCTTAACTGTTCCTCCGCCTGCGTTAGCTGGGTTGTATCGGTGGTCAGGACTATCATACATGGTTCATTACCCAGGTTGATGAATTCCGCCGACAGATATCCTGTATGAATCTCACCCGATTTAGTGCGGAACTGAGTCGGTTCGTTGTGGACTCTACCCTGCTCCTGTAGCATCTGCAATACTTTATTGCGGTGCTCCTCGTCCTTCCAGATACCCAGTTCCGTGGAACTGTGGCCTATTACGTCTTCACGGGTGTAGCCTTTATCCCTGAGGAAGCTTTCATTAACTTCAATAAATGTGCCGTCTTTGAGTCGGCTGATAGACATCGAGCCGGGGCTGGCATGAAACGCTTTGGAGAACCGTTCCTCCGACTCACGTAGGGCTTCTTGCGCTTTCTTACGCTCGGTGATATCGGTGGCGACGGCGAGCATGCATGGGTCACCGCCGATGTTGATTATATCCGCCGAGCACAGCCAGGTACGTATCTCCCCCGATTTGGTGCGGAAGTGAAATTCTTCATGTCTTACTTTGCCGTTTTCATCCATGAGACGGATCATCTTTTTTTCTTCTTCGGGATTGACCCACATATTGAATTCCTGGTTGGTGTGGCCGACTAATTCATCACGGGAATAACCGGAAAAATTAACGAAACTGTCATTTACTTCAACGTATTTCCCAGTTTTTAAATTTGTGATAATCATCATATCAGGACTGGAACGGAAGGCTGCGGAGAATTTCTCTTCTGACTCACGGAGCGATTCCTCTGCCCGCTTGCGCGCGGTGATGTCCCGGCACACACAGAAAATCAGCTTTTCTCCCGCGAATACAGCCCCATTGGTACTTATTTCAACGTCATAGATGGTACCATCTTTACGTCGGTGTTGCGTCTCGAAGTGGTCGCCGGTCTCATCAACACTCCGGATCATTTCAAGCACTTGCTCAGGCGGATATTGAAACTCCCAATCCCACACGGAGAGATGACGGACTTCCTCGGGGGAGTATCCGAGCATCTCGGCAAATCGCTGGTTAGACTCATATACGTTGCCATTCTGATCAAGGACAACAATCCCGTCCCCTGACTGCTCGATGAGGATGCGCCGCCAGATCGCTTCGTTACCCAGAGCTTCCTCAGCCCGCTTACGCTCGGCGATTTCCTGGTTGAGGTTATCTATCGAGGTCATGCTTGTACCGAGACTCTGTGTCATCTGGTCGAAGGCCCGCGAGAGCTCTCCTATCTCATCCCTGGCCTCGGTGCCGACTTTATAGTCGAGCTTGCCCTTGGCAATCATCTCGGTCCCTTTGCGCAGGGCAAGTAGCGGGCGTAAAATTATCCTTGTCGTAAAAAGGACAGCGGCGATAGCCAGCAGGGTAATCAAGGCGGCGCTGAGAAATATCGAGTGTGTGCCGCTATTGAAAGCTCTATCGAAGGCCGTTTTTACCGTTGTCAGCTCTGCGATGCTGGCCGCTTTTAACTCGCCGGCCCGTTGCTGCATGGAGAGCAATGCCGGCAGGAACACAGTACGGTCACGCGCCAGTAATTCACCGTAATCGGCCCCGCGTTCCTTCAGGTCGATTATCCCGGTGGCAGAGAAATAGAAGTCAAATATTTTCTCTGCCAGTATGCAGTCTTTGCCGTGTTCCGACATGCAGTCTTTGCCGTTTTCCAGCATTCCGGGAAGTGCCGTTATCGGCAGGTATTCCAGTCTAATCTCTTCAAGGCGACTCAGTTTGAGCAGGGCGGCGTTCTTTGCCGCTTCTATATCATAATAAAGATAATCACGATAGAGATATTCCGTAACATCGCGGTATATCTCGTTGGATATCGTTTCCACTTCGGTCATGGCGATAGTGTCCGGAATAATATCCTCTTCCACGGCGCTGAACTGTCTGTTGAGGTTCCCGAAGTTGTACCCCGTATATACGATAATCAGCCATAGGAGGACTACAATTACCGAGAAGCCGATAATCAGTTTTGTTCTTATCTTCATTACTTTTTACCTTCACCCGGGTGGGCATTTATCATATCGGCACCGCCTTATCTATGCGTAAAAAACCGGGGCAACAGGTGCCCAACAGTTCTTAAAAACTTGCCATGTGGCGAAAATATAACATCGGACTGGTAAACATTTAATTAATATTGCGATGCGTTATGTAAACGATTCGTAAAAATCGGACTCAATCAAGGCTGTGGCGGCTTCGGTACGGCCTTACAGGCGATTTTCGGGGGGAAATGGTAAAATTACCGGGGTCGATTTGAAATTAGTGTTGCCGCCCTGTAATAATTGTTTTGTTATGTTCTCAGGGGAAATAACGCGGAGGTATAACCCGTGTCGCTAAGTGCGCTCGTGCTACATAAAAATGATAATGTGGCCACGGCGGTACGACCGCTGGAAAGCGGCGATAATATCGGCGTTGAAATAGTGGATTGCGCGGTAAACATAGTTCTCCTGCAGTCCATTCCCTTAGGGCATAAATTTGCGCTTAAGGATATCGGGCGGAGTGAGAGGATAATCAAATACGGGGAAACAATCGGGCAGGCCACGGCGAGTATCAAGAAGGGAGAGCATGTGCATATCCATAACGTCGAAGGCTTGAGGGGAAGGGGGGACAGGCCGTGAACTTCATGGGGTACTGCCGGAAGAACGGTGGTGTCGGGACGCGGAATCACGTGCTGGTGTTTCCCACGGTAATCTGCGCTTCGTCGGTGGCCGACATGATAAGCCGGGCCGTGCCCGGTACGGTCAGCGTTACCCATCCTCACGGCTGCGGACACCTTGGCGAGGAGAAAGAACACATAATAAAGACTGTAGCCGGTTTCTGCAGCCATCCCAATGTGGCCGGGGTATTACTGGTCGGCCTCGGGTGCGAGTTAATCACCCCCGAAGTGATTGGCGGAGAGATAGCCAGGGCAGGCCAGAGGTTTGAGATATTGAGTATTCAGGCCGAAGGCGGCACCGCCGCCACGGTCGAGAAGGGCAAAGCGCTGGCAGCCGGACTGCTGGAGGAAGCGGCTGCGGCTAGGCGTGAGCCGGTGGATATCTCCGAGCTGATACTCGGCACCAACTGCGGCGGCTCGGATACGCTGTCGGGCCTGACGGCCAACCCTGCACTGGGCGTCGCCGCCGATATGCTGGTAGCCGCAGGCGGCACTGTTTTGCTTACGGAAACGCCGGAACTGATTGGCGCGGAAGATGCGCTGTGCAGGAGGGCGGCTAGCGGGGGTATTGGAAAGCGTATCCGGGAGATAACCTCGGCCACCGAAGCCCTGGCGAAGAGGGCGGGGGTGGATATGCGCGGCTCGGAGCCGTCACCGGGGAATATCGAGGGGGGACTGACCACGTTAGAGGAGAAGTCGCTGGGGGCGGTTCTCAAGGGGGGCACCTCGACCGTCAGGCAGGTGGTGGATTATGCGGAGAAGCCGACGGAAAAAGGGTTGATAATTATGGACGGCCCGGCCCATGATGCCGTATGCAACACCGGCATGATTGCCGGGGGCGCTCAGGTCATCGTTTTCACCACGGGACGGGGCACGCCTCTGGGCGCGCCGGTTGCTCCGGTGATAAAGGTTTCATCCAATAGCGGCATCTACCGGCGTATGAAGGACAATATAGACATCAATGCCGGCGACATACTGGAGGGCGAAGCGTCGATGAAGAGTATCGGCGAACAAATATTTAATGAGATTATCGAGGTTGCCTCCGGCAAGATAACGAAGGCCGAGATATTAGGGCACCATGAGTTTGCCATACATTCGTTCGGGCTGAGCGTCTAGGTATGACTACCTGAAATTCTATGTAGGGGGTAGTAACTTGGCAAATACAATAAAATTACCGCAACTCGCCTGGCATGGCGTTAAAGAGCTAGAGCTTTCCTTCCCCGAGGGCTGGCAGGTGGAGGTCTGCAACATGGCGGGATATAATCGCCCGCACATGAAACGGGCCGAGATTAAGAAAGCCATCGCCGGTCCCATCGGTATGCCGCCGCTGCGGGAATACGCCCGCGGTAAAAAAGAAGTGGTTATCATCTTCGATGATATGGCACGGGTCACCCGGGCGGCGGAGATTGTGCCCTATGTCCTGGAAGAGCTGGCCGCCGCCGGTATTGCCGATAAACAGATTCGCTTTATCGCCGCCTGCGGCTGTCACGGGGCAATGAACCGGTTAGACTTCGTTAAAAAGCTGGGCGAGAACGTCCTGGCGCGGTTCCCGGTCTATAATCATGCCCCGTATGATAACTGCGTCTATGCCGGTACGACCACTGGCGGTACTAAAGTGCGCATAAATGCCGAGGTAATGAAGTGCGACCTTAAAATAGGTATCGGCTCCATCGTACCGCATATCATGGCCGGGTTCGGCGGCGGCAGTAAAATAGTGCTGCCGGGGGTGGCGGCATACGGAACAATTGTAGCCATGCACTCTCCCCGTGTATCTTCAGAAACAAGGGGCGTTAAAGATACCGTCACGGGCATGGGCGTTTTTGAAAATAACCCCCGCCGCCGGGATATAGACGAAGCTGCTGCCATCGTCGGACTGGATGTCAAAATTGATGCCGTTGTCAATACTTGGGGCGAGACGACGGCTATCTTCGCCGGCGCCCCTGCCTCGGCCTATGCTGCCGCCCTCGAAGAAGCTAAATCCCACTACTTTACTCCCGCGGCCAGAGACAAAGATGTTGTCGTTGCCAACACCTTCGCCAAGGCTAACGAGGCCATTTCCGGACTGCTGGTCGCCTTTCCTTCAGTGAGTCAAAAGGGTGGCGATGTCGTTCTGGTCGCCAACGCGCCGGAGGGGCAGATTACTCACTACCTCATGGGGCCCTTCGGGAACAGCATCGGCGGGCAGCTGAGGCTCCAGATGAAGCCGCCGCCGAACGTGAACCGATTAATCATCTTCAGCGAATATCCCGAGTTTTCCAGTAAAAATTATCTGGAAGATACGGATAGAGTGGCGTTGGTGCATAATTGGAACGACGTCTTGAAGCTGCTTCAGGAGAGACACGGGTCCGGGGCAAGAGTTGCCGTCTACCCGAACGCGGATATACAGTACAGCGCAGGCTAATAAGTTGTAAAAAGCAGGAGGGCGGAAATGAAAATTAAAGCGGCAGTTTTACGTGAATACGGGGTACCAATGTTGATTGAAGAGCTGGAACTTGATGAACCCCGCGAGCGTGAGGTACAGGTAAAGATGCTGGCCTGCGGGTTTTGCCACTCCGACGCGTCTGTCTGGCAGGGCCATATACCGCAGGATGTTCCGATGGTCCCCGGCCACGAGGCCTGTGCCGTGGTGGAGAAAGTAGGTCCGGGTGTGACCAGGCTGAAGCCGGGAGACCGTGTCATCGGGTGCTGGATGGTCCCCTGCGGGTACTGTTTCCAATGTCGGCGAGGCCGTCCTAACCTGTGCGAGACAAGCATGATATTCTTCCAGGAAGGGAATCTCCTGGACGGCACTTCACGATTGACCGATAAGGATGGCAAGAGGGTCGGGCTGGGCAGCTTTATCGCCGGTTTCGCTACCCACAGCGTCATGCCTGAAATCGGCGCCATACGTGTGCCCGACCATATCAAGCTGCCTCCTGAGCAACTCTGCCAGCTCGGCTGCTCCGTGGCCACGGGGTGGGGAAGCGTCGTTAATGTGGCTCAGGCGCGTGAAGGCAACTCGATAGGGATATGGGGGTGCGGCGGCATCGGGCTGAACGCCATCCGTTTCGCGGCGCTGCGTAACTGCAACCCGGTTGTCGCCGTCGACCTGGAGGTATCGAAGCGGGACATAGCCCTGGAGTTCGGCGCCACCCACTTCGTCGATTCCAG